>JAUNPJ010000103.1 GCA_030536755.1 Eubacteriales bacterium
ACCGTTAAGGTGGAAATGTATGCATATATATTTATATACATTTTAAGTAACGGTGCATATAGACCTCATCAAAATAAACATTTCCCAAAATGTGATCTGGATGTCCGTGCGTATTAACCACCGTAAGCGGAAGATCCGTCAGCGTCTTCGCAATCGCCTTTACATCTTCGTATCCGTTCATGGTATCAATGATCAGTGCCTTCTCTTTACCAGCCACAAGGTATCCCGTTGCCTCATCTGCATCGTTCAGAAGCCATATATGCTCATTAATCTGAACTACTTTTACTCTTTCAAACATAAGTACCATCCTTTATTTTAAACAAAAAAAGAAGGGGCACTGCCATCACTCCTTCTTTTTTCGATATTTCAATTAAGTTAAATTCTCGGCATCACAGATTTCTTTAATACAACTTTTCCCGTAACAATCTGAATGCCCGACACATATTTCTTATGTTTCATTTTTCGAATCAGAGACTTCACACAAGTCTCAGCTATTCGCTTCATATTTACCTCATAACTTGTAATCCGGTCATCCATAGCTGTTCCCATCGGCAGAAAATTGTCAAATCCCACGACCGAAACCTGCTGCGGCACTGCATAACCATTTTCCTCCAGATTCTGAATCAGACGATGCGCAGCCAAGTCGCAGTTGCAGGCGTATGCATCCAGAATTTCTTCCGGCAATTCCAATCGCTCATACGCCCTGCCCTCTTTTTCCCGGTCGGGAATCTCCCATTCCGGCAAAAAAGCAATTCCGGCTTCCCGCAAAGCCTTTCGATAACCCCAGTAACGATCCATAATACTGCTGGTGCTGTCCGCATTTCCCACAAAACCGATTCTTCGGTGTCCCTGATCGATCAAGTAGCGAGTCATCATGTACATACCATAATATCCATCTGAAATAACCGTATCAAAATCCACAGTCGGCACATACGTATCCAGGAAAAATACAGGAAGTTCCGTCTGCTTCACCATCTTTTCGATATAATCACGATCCAACTGTCCCAAGAAAATCAGTCCATCTACCTTCCCATCCAACATGACATTCGGAAGATTTCCATTTTTTTCATCGTCTTTTGACAAAATTTCCAGAATTCCATAGTATTTATTCTCAAATAACGCACGCACTACACGTTCATAAAGCTGCCCATAAAACGAGGTGGAATATCCATAGTAATTTTCCGGAATCACCACTCCGATATTTCCAGTCTCTATTGCAGCGCTTTTCGAAGCCGTATTAGAAACATATCCCATTTCATCCGCAATCTGCTTGATTTTGATTCTTAATTCATCGCTTACTCCCGGCTTGCCGGACAATGCTTTGGAAACCGCCACATTGCTCACTCCAACTTTTTCCGCTATATCTGCCAGCGTCACACTTTTAGCCATACACTCCTCCGTCAAAAACACAACCCACAAGGACAAGGGGACGGTTCCTGCGTCCTACTCCTGCAACCACGCGGCAATCAGAGAGGTAAACGGAACGGTCAAAACAACACCAAGGCTCGCGGAGATTCCCTGCATCAGTTCAATCCCCACAGAATACATATTCACGATCTGCCGATACTCGTAATTGTAAGCATAAATATACACCAGCGTATTCAGCGATCCTCCGGTAAATGCCAGAATCAAAGTATTCGACATTGTCCCCATCATATCTTTTCCCACATGCATCCCGGACTGAAACAATTCTCTCGCCGTCATATCAGGATTTTTTAATTTTAATTCTGCAATCGTCGCGGAGATCGACATTCCCACATCCATCACAGCACCGAGAGACGCAATCAAAATACCGGCAAATAAAAGTTCTCCTACACGGATTCCTGTCATATCCTGCACATAGATCAGATTTTCAATATCATCCACATTGTATCCGGTAATTCCTGTCAACTTTCCAAAAATCCAGGCAAATACGCCAGCTGCCACAACACCGAGAATCGTTCCCGCCATAGCCGCAACAGATTTTGCTGACAATCCATCAATGAGATACATCGTTGCCACCGTGGTAATCACAATCACCAAAACTGCAGCCCCTATGGGAGAGATTCCTTTATAAATCATGGGTAAAAACAGAAAGCAGATACACAGAAGCGTAAATCCAAGTGCCGCCACCGAAGAAATTCCTTTCTTTCCGCCAATCAGTACAATAATTGCTACAAACAGAGCTACCATAAAAAGCACCATCGGTTCTCTGTTTTGGCTGTACACAGAAGCCACCAGTTCACCAGAGGACTCACTAATAATGGCAATCACCTTCATTCCAACCGTACAATGCGCACCATACAGGTAACCAGAAGAGCTGATTGCTTCCACCGTCTCGCCTTTGTACTGTCCGGTCAAAAGTCGGAGTAAGACCTGCTGGTCTCCCACTGTATTTCCATGTTCCGTCTCATTATCCTGAACAATTTCCTCTACCACTGCCTTTTCAAAACTCCGCCCTTCTGTTTCCAGCAGTGTAACCTTTTCAATCTGATTAAAATGGTACAAAAACAGAAGGAAAAGGATGCCGGCAAATGCCAGACATCCCCTTCGTATCACTGCTTTATTCATAGATGTTATTTTACCTTTACTTTCGATACACTGCTGTAAGCGCCATATGCACGTTTTCCATCAATTGTCTTAAACGCTCTCACCTTTACATAACAGGTCGCATTGCTCTTGATTGACTTCAGTGTGTAGCTGGTGTTCTTTGTTCTTATTGTCTTCGCATCTTTAAACGCACTGTTGGTTGCATAAGTGATTTCATAGCCACTCACGTTGCCAGACGCTTTTGCATAACTCACGCTCACAGAAGATTTCGCAGAAGATTTCACAGATTTCATCGTAACTTTTTTTGGAACAATCTGGAAATACACGGTTTTTGTTCCGGAATATCCAGCTTTTCCCTGAATGACAGCCTTTGCCTTTCCGGTGTTCACATTGTTGGAATATGCCACCGTATAATCAATACCCTCGCGAAGTGTTTTTCCGCTTAACGTTACCTTGAATGCCGGTTTGATTGCTTTTCCGGTATAAGTCTGTGTTGGAATCTTTGCAGATACCTTTGCTACACTGACTTTTTCTGTCTTTTTAATGGTAAATGTCTGATCAATCTGCTCATCGTTATCTGTACGATAAGTACGAATGGTAAATGTGTCTTTTGTCAGATCAATCACAGAATATGTCGGCACATCTTCCTGCCATCTGCTGGCAATGTAAGACTGCATTCTCGGAACCAGATCATAATACTTACTTCCGGAAGAAGAGTTTGCTGTCATATAAAGAATCCCTTCCGGATTGACAGCTACTTCTTTGTCTGTTTTTTCTACTGCATTTTTATCCATGACTTCATTCAAATATCCAAGATATTTCTGATCTGCCTCATCTGTAGAGTCTGCCTGAATATTTCCCGGTGCCTGTGTTCTTGTCTCAGGATTCTCACCTGCATCCATATCACGCTCAAGTGCCTCGTCAAACTCATCATCGCTGTACTCTGTTGTCTTCACGCCGCCTTTTAACAGCTGAGAACGGGAATATGCATGATCATGTCCGGTAAGGACTACATCCACATCGTTTGCCTCGAAATATGGCACAAGCTGATAACGAAGATTTGTGATTTCCGGTTCATTGGAATGTTCTGCGGAACCATAAATATCCTGATGCAGTGTTACAATTCTCCATGTGCAGTCCGGATTTTCCGCAACTGCCTGTTCGATAAACTGCTTATGTTCTGCAACATTTGTATCCTGTGTGTTCAGCATCATAAACAATGCATCCCCGTAAGTGAAATAATAATCTCCTCCCACAATTCCATTAGAACCAAGCTCGCTGCTGTTCGGTGTATTGAAATGGTACGTATAGTTGGCATTGTCTGCATCATGATTTCCTACTGTTGTCGCAACCGGAAGGGATTTCAACACATCCGGACTCAGATAGCCAGTATACTCAATTTCACTCTTATCCGCACTTTTATTGGGTGATTTCTTCTTAGTTGTCTGAATCTGATCTCCGGCAGATACCACAAAGCTTGCCTGCTCATTTGTCTTTGCCATCGCTGCATTCAGAGTTGCCTCCCAATTAAATGCGTCACTGCGCACAGAATCCGACTGGGCAGCATAAAATTCTGCTGTGTCTGTTCCTTTCAGTTCATTGGAAGAACCAATCTGTGGGTCTCCTACAAAAATAAAACTGAACTGATCCGTTCCTTTTGTTGTATAGGTCTCTGGCTCTGAGTAAGTGCCGTCATCTTTCTGGTAGCTGTAATAGTAAACGGTATTTGGTTTCAGATTGTCTGCTGTCACTTTGTTGGACAGATATTCTGTACCTGTCACGGTATCCGTAGTTGCCTCTGTCTGGGAAGCGATATATGCTCTCGCATTTTTCATGTTTCTTCCCTCACCAATGATCAGCTTCGGTGCATCTGCCTGCGCCTCATCCCCCAACAGTTCTTCTACCATACCGGCAATCTCATCTGTCTGTTCAGCTTCTGATTCTTCCACCTGAATTTCCTGTTCTTCCTCTACAGGGATTCCTTCAGCTTCTGATTCTTCCGCCTCTACTTCGACTTCCTCTGTCTGACCTGCCCCTGCTTTTTCTTCCTGTGTCTCCTGACTCTCTGGATTGCCTGTCTTTTTTTTGGAATACCATGCAAAATTCAGCTTGCTCTCATCGCTTCCAGGCGTCAGGGAAATTTGTGTCCAGTCTGTCTTTAATGTCTCCCATTCTGCCTTCCAGTTTTCCCACTGCTGATTCATTCCCATAGAAGCCGCAAGTTCCTGCCCATTTGTTTTTCCATCCGGCGCAGGAGATGCCAAAACAGGCGTAACACCAGTCATGACCATGGCTGCTGCAAGAGTACCTGCTACTATTTGTTTTTTTCTACTTTTACACTTCATTTTCTTATCTCCTTTGACATGCAAATTCTTCTGTCTGGCTTCATTATATTCCAGTGAAAAAAGAAGTCAATGCGATTTACGGAGGTTTAAATGAGGTTTAACCAGATGTTTACACAGGATAAAGGCAGGACAAGGGGACGGTTCTTGTCCTGCTGCCTCATTTATTTACAATTTTCTCAATCACCGGCTGCTGCTCTTTCGGAATCGTTCCATTGTTGTCTGTCGGCTCTGCACTCTCGCAGATTTTGTCCACAACATCCATGCCGTCCGTCACATATCCAAACACGGCATAATCTCCATCCAGAAACTGGCTGTCCTGACCAGACATTCCTTGCGGTAAAATGCAATCCCATAACAAATAACCGCCTTGAAACCACTTCTCTCGATTTTTCTGGCATATTGTTTTTCTGCAATCTGTCTGAGGGCACTCGCACATTCCTTTTCCAAATCCTGGCTCGAATCCGCAATCTTTGCTTCTATGACAACTGCACGGCGTTTTTGCCTGTCTTTTACCACAATATCTGACCTTCCAAGACCATTCTCATAATTAGACTCCACAATATAGCCGGCACTCGACAGAAGTCCTGTAACGAATGCATGATAAAAGCTTTCCCCATAATCGTGAAAACTAATGGTGTCAAACAGAAGATCTGAGAGAAGTTCGGTAAGTTTTTCTTCACCGCCACTCCACAGTTCATGAAAAAGTTCTCTTCGATCACTGCGTACCGCTTTTTTGTTGAACCACTCTACCACGCATTTCTGAAAAATGTCCATAATTTCTGCATTTGGAATTTTTAACAAAACCTGTCTTCCTTCCAAACGCTCGACACCATCCCGTTCTTCTTCCTTTGCTTTCGTCAGATATCCGGTCAGATACAAAAGACTCCACAGATTTTCCTCTGACGAAGTCAGTAGCTGATACGTCAGATTTTCTGTGATTGTTTCTTTGATGCAGCCTCCACTCAACAGAGTTTCAAATTTTTCCGTCACATCAAAATCTGTTCGCTCAAGAAAAAGACCAATCACCGCATTGTCACTGGTATGCTCCCAGAAATTCTCTGGTTTCTCAACACCTTCCGTCGTGACCTTTTTCACGTAGTTGAGCACATCCCAGGGACAATAAATATCCAGATTTCCAAATCGATATCCGTCATACCACTTTTGCACATTTTCTAATTGCTCCCTGCATCCGTTATCACCTAAAATTTTTCTGACTTCCTCATGTGTAAAGCCAAAAAATTCATTGTACCGATTATCTGAAATCGTATCGGTTGTAAAATTATTTGTTCCTGTAAAAATACTCTCTTTTGAGATACGCAGGCAACCGGTGATCACCGCAAACCGGAGGGAAGGATTATCTTTGAGTGCCGTACTCATAATCGCAGAGATCACTTCCAGCATTTGTTCATAATAGCCATGACTGCTCGCTTTTGCAAGCGGAACATCATATTCATCAAACAGCAGCACCACCTGCTTTCCATAATACTGATGCATCATTTTCATCAAAAGACTGATGCTGTTTTTGACTTCGGCTAATGATGCTGTTTTTCTTGCCACACGGTCAAAAGTTTCTTTATTATAATCAGAAATCACAGAACTTCCCAGCAAATACATATGTTCTTCATACAATTGCGAAAAAAGAGAACACAGCATTCCGTATGCATTTTCATAATTCAGCCCGCCAACATCTTTAAATGATACAGACAAAACCGGATACTGATTCATCCATCTGCTGCACAGTTCTTCCTCCTTCGATACTGCCAATCCCTCAAACAAAGTTCTGCTGTCTTTTCGAATATCAAAAAAATAATTCAGCATACTCATGGCAAGCGTCTTGCCAAAACGCCTTGGTCGGGTAATCAGTGTAACTTCCGTGGCATTTGTTTTTAGCAATTCCTGTATCAATCCGCTTTTATCAATATAGTAATACCCATTTTCACGAATTTTTGCAAAATCGGAAACTCCCACCGGTATATCGAATGCCATTTTTTTCAAGTGCTCCTTCCTTACATTTCTCTCGTTCATGATAACACAAAAAGAAACCTCAAACAAGGGAAGGTCGGTCGCACACGCACCACTTTCCCGGTCAACGGAACACTCCCCATTTGACGCCCATCCGGAATCTTGCTATGATAGACACCAGAAAGGAAAGAACAACTATGGATAATCCAATTTACCGGCAGGAGGAACGCGACCAGCAGCTCATTGAGCTGTGCGGCCAGATTCTCTCGAATGCCCGCAACGAATTATATCTGCATATGCGTTTTCTGGATGTAGCCCTGTCTTCCCTTCGCTTTACACCGGATTTCGGAGTTAATCCGGCAGCGACGGAAGGCATCGGGTTTTATTATCACCCGGAACATCTGATTACGCTTTACAAAAAAGACCGAAAGCTAGTGAACCGCCTGTATTTGCATATGATTTTCCACTGTCTGTTTGCCCACATGTTTGTGGCAAAAGGCCGTGAATCTTCTCTCTGGAATCTCTCGTGCGATATCGCAGCGGAATATGTCATGGACGATCTGTATCTCTCCTGCATTTATCGTTCCAGCTCACAGATTCGAAGAAGACTTTACTGTGCGCTTCGCCAACACAATAAGGTAATCACTGCACAAGGTGTGTATGATTATCTGCAGCGCCAACACCTCTCGCAGGAACATGTCATGCAGCTTGCACATGAATTTTACGTCGATGACCACAGCATCTGGAATGAGAAACCGGAAAATCCAAATCAACAGCAGCAGCAAAAATGGGAGGATATCCGCGAAAAAATGCAGACGGAGATGGAAACCTTCTCGAAAGAAGCTTCCGAGGATTCCAGAAGCCTCTACGAACAGATCTGCGTTGAGAACCGACAGCGCTACGATTACAAAAAGTTTCTGAGAAAATTCTGCGTTTTGAAAGAAGAAATGCAGGTGGATATGGATTCCTTTGACTACATTTTTTACAATTACGGTATGGAAATGTATGGGAACATGCCGCTGATTGAGCCACAGGAAACAAAAGAAGTCCATAAAATCGAGGATTTTGTCATTGTCATCGACACTTCCATGTCGTGCAAAGGCGAACTGGTGCAGCATTTTCTGGAAGAAACTTACAGTGTCTTAAATGAGGCAGAAAGTTTTTCACGCCAGATTCACGTGCATCTCATCCAGTGTGATGAACGGATTCAGAACGATACTTTGATCACCAGCCGAGAGCAGATGGAAGAGTATAGGAAACATTTTCAGATCGTCGGGCAGGGCGGGACTGATTTTCGTCCGGCTTTTGCCTATGTAGATGAGCTTCTGGCTGCCGGAAAGTTTCACCGACTGCGGGGACTGATTTATTTTACTGATGGATATGGCAGATATCCGGTCAAAAAACCAATCTACGAAACTGCCTTTGTATTTATGAAGGAAGACTATCAGGATGTGGATGTGCCGCCTTGGGCCATCAAACTGATACTCGATACAGAAGAATTGAAGAGGAGTAATACATGATGAATATACAACGAGCAAAAAAAGAGATCAAAGATGCCATCGAAGCTTATTTTCTAAAAGATGAATACGGGGAATATATCATTCCCACCATCCGGCAGCGCCCCATTTTTCTCATCGGCGCTCCTGGAATCGGAAAAACACAGATTATGGAGCAGATTGCCAGAGAATGCGGTGTCGGTCTCGTCTCCTACACCATCACACACCATACCCGGCAAAGTGCCATCGGTCTGCCGTTTATCTCCAAAGAATCCTTCGGAGGAAAGGAATACGCCGTGACCGAATACACCATGAGCGAGATTGTCGCTTCGATTTATCACAAGATGGAAGCTGCCGGACTGAAAGAAGGTATTCTGTTCATCGATGAGATCAACTGTGTATCTGAGACGCTGGCTCCTGCCATGCTGCAGTTTCTCCAGTGCAAATCCTTCGGAAACCATCAGATTCCGCAGGGCTGGCTCATCGTTGCAGCCGGAAATCCACCGGAGTACAACCGTTCTGTCCGTGAATTCGATGTGGTGACGATGGATCGTGTCAAGAAAATTGAAGTGGAGCCTGACTTTGAAGCCTGGAAAAGTTATGCGTACCGTGTCCATATCCATTCGGCAGTCATTTCTTATCTCAACGCAAAGCCACTGCATTTCTACAAGATGGAAACAACCGTGGACGGAAAGTTTTTTGCAACCCCGCGTGGATGGGAGGATCTGTCACGCCTGATTGAAGTCTATGAAAAACTAAACAAAACTGTGGACCGTGAGGTCATCATCCAGTACATTCAACATCCGAAGATTGCCAAAGACTTCGCCAATTATCTGGAACTCTACTATAAATATCAGGCTGATTACCAGATAGAAGAAATCTTCGCCGGAAATATTCCGGATATTTTGCTGAAAAAAATCGCCCATGCTTCTTTTGATGAGAAACTGAGCGTGATCAGTCTTCTTCTCGCAAAATGCAGCAGCCAGTTTAAACAATACTGCGACCTGGAGAGCTACATGACCATGCTCCATCCGCAGCTGGTGCTGGCAAAGGAATGTCTTCTCGGAGCACAGTCCGGCCAGCCAGTCGTCTTTCTGGAAGACCTTCTTCAGCGTATTTCTGTGGAGAAAGAACAAAAACAGACTGCCGAATTGCTGACCGCAGCACAAAAGCATCACTATCTGAAAATCGAAAGTTTTCTGGAAAATTGTATCAGAAAATCGAAAGAGCAGTTTGTTGAAAACGGCGCCTCTGCCTTCGCTATCATCAAAGAACATTTTGGAGCTGAGAGACAAAAATTCCAGGATGCAAGAAGCACAGCAGGGCTTTATCTGGAGCGTGCCTTCGACTTTCTGGAAGCAGCCTTCGGAAATAGCCAGGAGATTGTCACCTTTATCACAGAGCTGAACACCAACTACTACAGCGTACATTTTCTTCAGAATTATGAATGCGAACGCTATTACCAGTACAACCAGATGCTGCTGTTTGAGGAACAGAATCAGGAATTGATGAAAAAAATTGATATGCTGCTTTAGGGGACAGGTGTGGAGGGAGGACAAGGGGACAGGTGTGTGTCCGGAATTGCAC
>JAUNPJ010000023.1 GCA_030536755.1 Eubacteriales bacterium
TGCCTTTCCAGTCTTTTGGAAGATCCGGCAAAAGGCCTGAGAATATACAGACCTTCCTGCGTCTGACAGATCAAAGCGCCTCTGCCTCTGTAAGAATTTTGCACGTTCAGGCCATACTGCTGCATTACACTGAGTCCATAATCATACAAAAGACAATCCCCCCATATCTTTTTTGTACGTCATTTTCGTACTTTCTATTCTATGAGCAGAATTGTCTTTCCATGTCTCGTATCTCTCTATTTATTTTTGTTGAAGTGTCTGCACATACGCACGCAGATACGTCTTTTCATTCTTATCCGGTTCATCCAGCACCAGTGCGAGACATGCCTGCAGATATTGCCCGATCTGCCGTCCCGGCTTGATTCCCATGGCGATCAGATCATTGCCCGTCAGCGCCAGCTGCTTTAACTGATAACACTGGCCCAATCTCAGCACTTCCCGAAAACATGCTCTGGCTTCCTCCACCGGATGACGATACTCCTGAAACTGCAGAAGCTGCTCCATCAAATCATCGCCAATCTCATTGAGCCCATGGCGCATATCCAAAAGTCCGGGCTCAAACTCTCTGTCATACCAGCGAATCAGACGACCCACTGTAGAAATGGTGTCATTGTCAAATTTCAGGCGCCGAAGCACAGCCTTCGCCTTCTTATCGCCGAGAGGCAGCAGCAGTGCTGCCAGACGCAGTTTCTTATCTGCCGGAAGCATCTGCAGATGCTCCAGTCTGTCAGGACTGATCTCACTAAGCTCCGGCAGTATCACCGCAAGGATTCCTGCATCCTGTAAGTTCTTCACATAATGCGGATGGGAAGATACAAGGAGCTTGACCAGTTCTGTCTGAATCCGTTCCTGGCTGACATGAACAAGCGTTGGCGCCAGTTCTTTCAGTGCCTCCCAGGTTTTCTCCTCGATGGAAAAGCCAAGCTGCGCAGAAAAACGCACCGCCCGCATAATGCGAAGCGCGTCCTCCGTAAAACGTTCCTTCGGCTCTCCCACGCACCGGATCACCTTCCTTTGCATATCATCAATCCCGCCAAACAAATCCACCATGCCAGTCTGATCATTGTACGCCATCGCATTAATTGTAAAATCACGCCGCATCAGATCCTCAGAAAGCTGGGAGGCATAAGCAACCTCAGCCGGGTGACGGTGATCCGTGTATTCTCCGTCAATCCGGTAAGTCGTCACTTCAAAGCCTTCATCACCCAAAAGGACGGTGACCGTGCCATGCTGCAGGCCCGTGTCCACCGTCCTTCGAAATAATTCTTTTACTTCCTCCGGTCTTGCCGAAGTGGTGATATCCCAGTCATCCGGAACGCGGCCCAAAAGAGTATCCCGCACGCATCCACCAACAGCATATGCTTCATAGCCATGGTTCTGCAGCGTGTCCAGGATTACTGCCACTTTCGATGGAATCTGTAATATCATAAAGAAAACTCCTGTTAATTAATAAGCTTTGCCCCAGTAAACCATTTTTTTAGCCGGTTTTCCACAGCATACACATACATCTGAAATCTGCTCCTGCTCAAATGGGATGCAGCGTGAAGTTGCCTGTGTATCTTCTTTGATCTTGTCTTCACATTCCTGACATCCGCACCACATTGCTTTTACAAATCCAGGTTTTTCTTCTACCGTTTTCTTAAACTCCTCGTAGTCTTTCGCCACGTAAGTATGTGCTTCTCTGTGAGCTCTTGCTCTCTCAAGCATTTCTGCCTGCATCGTATCCAGGATTTCCTGCGTCTTCTGTGCAAGCTCCTCGAATTTTACAATGGTTTTCTCTCTTGTGTCACGGCGTACAACAACAGCCTGTCCGTTTTCGATATCCTTCGGACCGCACTCAATACGAACCGGAATACCTCTCATCTCCTGCTCAGAGAATTTCCATCCCGGACTCTTATCGCTGTCATCTACTTTCACACGAAGACCTGCTGCCTTGAGTTCTGCCATAATCTCATCTGCTTTCTCCAGAACTCCGGCTTTTTTCTGCTGAATCGGAATCACCATCACCTGTGTCGGAGCGATACGAGGAGGCAGCACCAGACCGCTGTTGTCTCCATGTACCATAATAATGGCACCGATCATACGTGTTGTCATACCCCAGGAGGTCTGGTGTACATACTGCAGTTTGTTCTCTTTGTCTGTATACTGAATATTGAATGCTCTCGCAAATCCGTCACCAAAGTTGTGGCTGGTACCGGACTGCAGTGCCTTACCGTCATGCATCAGAGATTCGATGGTGTAAGTAGCCTCTGCACCGGCGAATTTCTCTTTGTCTGTCTTTCTTCCTTTTACAACAGGGATTGCCAGCACCTGCTCGCAAAAATCTGCGTACACATTCAGCATCTGGATGGTTCTTTCCTCTGCCTCTTCGGCTGTTGCATGTGCCGTATGTCCTTCCTGCCACAGGAACTCTCTGGATCGCAGGAACGGTCTTGTTGTTTTCTCCCAGCGAACAACCGAGCACCACTGATTATATACTTTTGGCAAATCTCTGTGAGACTGAATGTCTTTTGCATAAAAATCACAGAACAAGGTCTCAGATGTAGGGCGCACACACAGTCTCTCCTGAAGAGGTTCCAGACCGCCGTGAGTTACCCATGCAACCTCAGGTGCAAATCCTTCCACATGATCTTTCTCTTTCTGAAGAAGACTTTCCGGAATAAACATAGGAAGATATACATTCTCTACCCCAGTCTCCTTGAATCTTCTGTCCAGCTCATGCTGAATATTTTCCCAGATTGCGTAACCGGCCGGTTTGATGACCATGCATCCTTTTACGCTGGTGTAATCCACCAGTTCTGCTTTTTTCACTACATCCGTATACCATTGTGCGAAATCTTCGTCCATGGATGTAATGGCTTCTACTAATTTCTTATCCTTAGCCATAATAAAAATTTCTCCTCATTTCTTACATTTTCCCCTCCTACACATGAAGAGTAATCGCTCTTCCGGTAGGAGTATATTTATAATACCGCACACCGGCCGCATCCAGCATCCGTTTGGATGCGATCACGGACGGCGTATGTGCGTATTTATCGCAGGCATATACGATAGTCTTGATTCCCGCCTGAATGATCGCCTTGGCACATTCGTTGCACGGAAACAGTGACACATATAATTTTGCCCCTTCCAGACTTCCGCCTCTGTAATTCAAAATAGCATTCAGCTCACTGTGAGTGACATACAAATATTTTGTATCCAGAGCCTCTCCTTCTCTCGCCCACGGGAATGCATCATCGGAACAGCCGATCGGAAATCCATTGTATCCCATCGACAAAATCTTATTGTCCTGACTGACGATGCAGGCTCCCACCTGAGAGTTCGGATCTTTGGAGCGCATTCCGGAGAGAATCGCCACTCCCATAAAATATTCATCCCATGATATATAATCTTCGCGCTTGCCGCTCATTCTCTGTTCACTTCCTGTTGTATGATAGGAGTCTTACACTCTCCTTATTTCGGCTCATAGCCAGGCTCGATCTGGCTGATACGACGAATGTGTCTTTCATCGTTTGAAAATGGAGTATCCAAAAATGTGTCTACGATTTTCTCAGCAAGACCAACACCTACAACTCTTGCTCCCATCGCAAGAATATTGGCATCGTTGTGTTCTCTTGTTGCCTGTGCACTGAAGCAGTCGCCGCATAATGCGCAGCGAATTCCCGGTACTTTGTTTGCAGTGATAGAGATTCCAATTCCTGTTCCGCAGATGAGGATTCCCTTCTCACACTCACCGGATGCTACTGCCTCTGCCACCTTTTTTCCATAGATCGGATAATCTGTGGATGCCGGTGTGTCACAGCCAAAATCTTTGTACTCCTGTCCTCTCTTCTCCAGATGTTTCATAATTTCCTGTCGCAGCTCATAGCCGCCATGGTCACTTCCAATTGCGATCATAATACCATTCTCCTTTTCTTTTCCTTATTGATTTATTTTACATTACAATACGGTAATAACCGTATGTCCTGCCGCTTTCAACAGCCGGTTCATGATTGCCTGTCCCATCTTCGGTGTGTGGAAAGCTTCTGAGTAAATAGCTGCCACATCGAGCTGGTCAAACTCCCGCAATACCTCATACAGGTTATGAGCAATGGTCTCCTCTTCACCCCTTGTTCCAATGCTCTTTACAATCCCCTGCGTATATCGGTCAATCGTCTCATCCGTTGCAATAATGCCAACATGAGCTCCTGACTGAATCACCTCACAGGCAAGGCTGTTGATCTTATCAATGACTTGTCCCTCCGGACCCTCTACGATACTCAGAGGCGCTTTCGGTGCATAATGGCGATATTTCATTCCGGGTGCTTTCGGACGAACCTTACTGTCAGAAGACAACAGTCCCTTATCCATCTTCACCTCACCAATGCACTCCTGCAGCATTTCCAGCGAAATATATCCGGGACGCAGGACTGTTGGAATCTGCTCCGTAAAATCTACAATCGTAGATTCAATTCCAATTCCCACCATACCACCGTCAAGAATCATATCAATGGTCTCTCCCAGATCCTCTGCCACATGCTTTGCAGTGGTAGGACTCGGCCGTCCGGAACGGTTGGCACTTGGAGCCGCGACATAACCGCCGGCCGCTTTGATCAGTGCCAGTGCTGCCGGATGATCGGGCATCCGCACGGCAACGCTCTCCAGACCTCCTGTTGTCTCGAGAGGAACCATATCTGTTTTCTTAAAAATCATAGTCAGAGGACCCGGCCAGAATTTTTCCGCCAGTCTGACTGCCTTTGGGGGCACCTCCTTCACAATCGGAAACAAATGCTCCATATCCGCAATATGGACAATCAAAGGATTGTCCGAAGGACGTCCCTTCGCGCAGTAGATTTTTTCAGAAGACTGTGCATCCAACGCATTTCCGCCCAGTCCATAGACGGTCTCCGTAGGAAACGCTACCAACCCTCCCTGCTTTAAAATCTCACCGGCTCTGTTCATCTCTTCCAGATCAATGCTGTCCGGATTTATGTTTAATATTTCCGCTTTCATAACTTGCCTTTCTATTTTACACGATTTTTCTGTAAATTTCTACTGTTAATCTATTTTTATAATCACAGCACCTTCGTCTTCGTACACAACCTGTCCCATTCCACGAAGCATGCGTTCATTGAGAGCCGGGTATTTCTCCCACTCACACGAACCGATAAAGATATAGGAAATATGGTACTGTTCCAGAAGGTTCTCTACTTTTTTCTCATCGGTAGAAGTATAAATTGTCTCAATGTCTGCCGCCTTGGCATTCAGATCAGCAGTATCATTTCTCCAAAGCCACTCATGGACATACCATCCCATCACGGTAGGAAGTCCCGTCATGGCTGAGACACGCTCATAATCAGAATAACTGTCTCCGTTAGCCTCAAGAACCACCGGTCTTCCCTCAATGTTCGCATTGAGCCAGCGGATTGCCGCCGCATCCTCCGGGAAATCACTTTCCAGAAACAGCGTGGCATCGAGTGTCTGATAGCCGCTTCTGTCAAATACATCGCCGAACCAGGAATGTACTGCATTGCCAAGATACCCAAACGTAGACAGCAGCACACAGGTCATCACCACGCCGAATACCTGCTGCACTTTCTTGTTGTGCGCTGTCACAAATCGCGTAAGGATATATGCCATACAGATTCCAAACAGAATATATGCCTGATACGTCAGCTTAAACATAGTATTGGAGCGGGCCGAGGTCTCCTCATAAATATCCCGCACATACACGATTTCCGGAAGCAGCATCAGTCCGATGGCACACAGAGCCAAAATTGCCGTGTACAGATCGGCACACACGGTATTTTCCAGAAAAGCTGCTATCTTCTGTCCGCGCATTCCGGAAAAATACAGAATCAAAAATGCCGCACACACCAGGACAGGAAGCGCCCACAGTACACACAGCTGATAAAAAGCAGAATGATTCTGGCAAAGTGCCACACCCTGCGCCATCGAACTGTCGAATGTCAGATTAAACGGCAGTGCTGCAAGCATGGCAACACCAAGCACCTCCAGCCACTGTACCACACTCCATTTCAATCCATCTTTGAGATTCTCCTGATAACGTTTCAGATTGCCAAAGAACAATGTTCCGCAGATCACGACATAATAAATCGCAAAATCCCAGGTATTGGAAAACTGAAAAATTCCAAGAAACAGACCGCAAAGAACCACAACCGGCTGACGCCAGCTTTTTCCTTCATTTTTTCTGAGCCATCCATACAGAATTCCCACTACTGTCAGTACAAGAAAAACATTGATCACATGCGCATGCAGATCTCCCAGGATAAACGAGTAGCAGGGAAATTCATGAATCGTACGGTCAAGTGTCTCCGGATCATGCCCGATATAGCGTGTTGCATTCGGAAACCAGTAATGACTTTCCTCCGTCTGCGTGCCACTGAGCTTTTGAATCAGCGGAATCACCTTACTGTAAATGACATAGTGCATGTTTCCGCTCAGAGATACCGCGCCTCCGGCCAACAGCCCGCCAAGCGATGCAATCACTTCACCATGCTTTCTCTCCTCGCCCTTCATCCGGTCACAGAGCATCTGGCGCACCAGTACAAACGGAAGCACAAAAGCAAAGGCAGCCACAAACGTCCGCATCAGGTTATATGTGATCTCCACACTGGTCGTTGTCAGCTTGGTGAAAAACACCGCCAGATACTGACCGCCGTAATAATAGTTCATCGGTTCCTGCGCATACCACATATCAATCGCCGGAATCGTCGTACTCTTCATCATCGACTGCATAAATCCGAAATCCATAAATTTCTCGGTTCCATAAGCCGCCGGATGAAATCCAGCCGCATACGTCCAGAGGAGAAACAATACAAAAAAGATTACTTCCTCTTTATAAATCAGGTTTTCCTGGCCATCCGGCATAATCTCCATACCCTGTCTGCGCATCCAAAGTCCCATCCAGAGATTTACCGCCATACAGATAACCGTCACCACCATGCATGTCAGCGTGGTAAACGGAACAAGTTTCAATACACATAAAAGCCATACTGCGTAACCGCATACAGCAAAAGAAATCACTTTGGAAAACATCCATCCCCTGTCATCATACTTTTGAAAAAATATAGACGTCAGCGGCATAAACGTGCACCCCAGCACCGCAATGACTGCCCACCAGATAAAAAAGGTGGAAAAATCCGGTCCCAGCAAGAACCAGGCTGCGCCCAGCAACGCCGCCCACACCAGAACTTTCACCATTGTCCACAAATATTTTGTATTCGTATTCATAATCAACCTTTCTGTTTTTTGTCTTATTCGTCTCTACTATAGCACAAAACATAAAAAAAGTCATAATTCCTATGACTTTTTTTGAGAGCCCTCCTTCTGATTTATATATGTGCAGATTCCATCCGTGATCGCCTGCGCTACTTTTTTCTGATAGCTTTCCTCCGTCAAAAGCTTCGCTTCCTCCACATTTGTCAAAAATCCACACTCCACAATATTCAAAATTCCTTTACTTTTCTTCAGCAGATAATAACTGGTATTTCCTTTGGGGACTCTCGGCCGTTCAATCTCAAGCTTCTCATTTAGCTGCTCCTGTATACAGACAGCAAGCTTCTCCCCCTCCAGAGAATCTTCATAATAAAATACCTGAGGTCCTTTTACCGAGGCATCCGGATAGCTGTTCTGATGAATGCTCACAGTCAGCATAGGCTCGTATTCTGCGATCATTTCACAGCGTCTTTGCATATCCTGTGCTTTTTTGTTGGAACTCTCGGCATCATAGAGTCCTTTGTCCTCCTCTCTTGTCATGACTACCTGATAACCGGCTTCTTTCAAACAATCCCTCAGTTTGAGAGAAATGGCTAGATTGATATCTTTTTCCTTCAGATTATCCACACCGATCATTCCCGGATCTTCTCCCCCATGTCCGCAGTCAATCAAAATCAGAGATTCTGCATTTTTCAGGGATTTTGCAGTCTGCGCCGCCTCCCGAGACAGGCCATACAGGCTGATCAACAGCAAAATCCCCATGATCAACTCTAACGTTCTTTTTTTCACGCAAAAAATCCCCCGGCATTTTTTTTATCTTATGCCAGGGAATTTCACATTATTCGTATCTATCGCAGTACAAATCACTCTTCGTCATCCGAACCAAAGATTTCATCCATACGGTCAATCAGGTCTTCATCCACATCCTCATCTGCATCTTCATCCCACTGTGATTCCGTATCCATGGAAGCAATCAGTGTATGTATCTCCTGATATGTGTCCTGAAAATTCTTCTGAAGCTGTGCCAGAAGTTCCTCGATTTGTTCCAGTTTTTCTGTGTTGCTCTGCATATTCGTCTCCTCCTTCTGTTTATCTAGTTATTTCAGTCCGTCTGCAATCACTTTCCAGATGCTCGCCCGCTCAAATCCAAGCTTCCATTCCGCCACGCCGGCAAGGTCATATTTCTTAATCAATTCCATCTTAGCTGCGATGGATTTCTCATCCTCCAGCCAGATCTGATACCGATCGTTGCCTTTTTCAAATTTTCCGTAATTCTGGCTGTAGTTCTTATCCCAGTAAGTTTCCACTTTGTACTTGCTGATCACCTCATCGGCAGCATCCATACCGATTGCCTCACTTGTCACAATTCCGGCGGAAGTTTTCCAAAGCCTTGTATAGAACGGAATTCCATTGATGACCTTCTCTGCCGGAACCTCCTTAAGTGTATCCGTAATGCCCTGCTCTACCCAGGGAAGAGAGGCAACTGATCCGGCTTTCTCTGATCCGTAATAATGCTCATCGTATCCCATGATGATCACATAGTCCACGACTTCTCCCTGTGATTTCCGGTCATAATGATAGGTATAATTGTTTTCAGGCACGGGATTATCCACAGACAGCACAAGTTTGTTCGCTCTGCACAGAATCGACATCTCCCGCAAAAACTGAATAAAATGTGGTCCTGTCTCCTCTGAAAGGCTCTCAAAATCAATGTTGATTCCCTCAAGGCTAAAGCGCAAAGCCTGCCGTACGAGATTATTTTCCAACGCAGTTCTGCTGGAGGAATTAGACAGTACCTTGTACGTGTCTACACCTTTGTTAAAATTATCTACCAGCCCCCACACTTCCAGACCTTTTGCATGAGCCTTTGTCACATAACTTTCCACTGCATAGTTGGAAATATTACCCGAATTATCCGAAATAGAAAACCAGGTCGGCGAAATCACATTGACACCAGTCATATTTTTCACAGCATCATCAAACGTCTCATTAGCTGCTTCCGAAGTCACCTGATGCCATGCAAGATTAATCTTAAAGTCCCGCCTCTGACTTGTATACTCCGGTTCCTCAAACTCACGCTCAAAGGTAATCACTGCTGACGCACCTGCCAGATCCTTCTTCGCGATAAAACCAATAAATCCGTCTTCAGTAACAACCTGATCCCATTCTTCCAGTTCTTCCAAAAGCCGCAGCTTCGTTCCACTGGGCACATTGGTGAGAATTTCGCTTTTAATTCCGCCGCGGTAGCGCACTGCAGCCTGGTCTTCCTTCACCTCAACAACAGGAATATCTTCCCACTGATACTGTACAACCAGGCGTCCGGGAGCATCCAGAATACGATACTCAATGTCTGTGAATTTCTGTACGTATTTGATGTTAATATAGGCTGTCTCTCCCTGTACTTCACAGATGCTGTATTCTTCTTTTCCCTGTGTTTTTCCATTGATGGTATAAACATTTGTCCCAGGTTCTATGGTATATTTCTCTGTCGGTGTCGTATAAATCAGAATGTTCTCACCGCTGTCCCAATAAAAGCGTTTATTGAGATATCTGGCAATCACCTCTCTGGAGACGAATACTTCTTTGTCTATACAGATTCCCTTCTGCTCCAGAATCTCCGTTCCAAAAATCAGCGGAATCTCAGCGGCATTTTCTCCAACACCATAGTACGCAGATGCATTCATCCTGTCCTTTGTAGGTGTATATTTCTGGATGAAGTACACAGCAGTTCCAGCTGCTCCTACCAGAAAGATCAACAACACCACGATAAGTATGGGCAGATTCTTTTTTTTCATTCGTAAATCCTCCTATGGGTCTTGCTTATGCCTCTTTAGTATATCATATTATCACAAATCTGTAAAACTTCTTTAACATTTTCCGCGTTCAATACACTCACCGATATGAGCCAAAATGCATAAAAAGACCCCCGGAGGGTTATACATGGGAAAACTTTCAATCACTCCGGGGGCTTTTCTTAATCTTTTACGAAATCAAAACGTATCTGTCGTATGGCTCCCTTTTCATCGGATACATAATCACGCATATAGGAACCTTCTTCTTCTACACGACAGGCTCTGGCGATCCGATCCGGCGTACTGGGTTCTCCATCCAGGCAAAGAGATACCCCCTGCTGGCAGTAACCGCGCAGTTCCTGACGAAGCGCAGAACGATTTTGCTTCGCATCATGTTTTTGTGATATCTTTCCCGTATCCCTGTCCTCCTTTCTCTGAAATTTAGAAAACACGACTATAATGGCGCTCTGATTTTGCCATTATAAATAGGTTCAGAAAAGGCATCGTCTCATATACTAAAATAAAAATGGAAATATCCGACAGAAGAACTCTGTCAAATGTGTAAAAGAATGATAATGAAATGAAAAATGGCACGTTACACCCTGATATACATTAATAGTTGTTGTTATGTATAGAAACTGTACCCTTTCCTGTTTTTTATTATACACATTCACACTCTAAAATCAACTGATTTTAGAATTCTTTTATAATTTTTCATAATTTTTCCACAATTTTTTTGGTAAAAAATAAAAAAAACCGGAACTCCTTTACATCCTTCTTATTGGTGTTATATAATACTGATATATTATAGGATTCGTTTATCATCACATGGCCTGACAGAACATTCCTATAAGCAATCTCGCAGCAGAATCATCTTTTATAGACAGGATGTGATTATATGAAAATAGAAAAAATAAATGATAACCAAATCCGCTGTACACTTACCAAAGAAGACCTGGAGCGCCATCAGATCCGCCTCAGCGAACTGGCATACGGAACAGAAAAGGCCAAACAGCTTTTTCGCGATATGATGCAGCAGGCTCAGCAGGAATTTGGATTTGAATCTGACAACACCCCTTTGATGATCGAGGCAATCCCCGTCAACGCTGACAGCATTATCCTGATCATTACCAAGGTTGACGATCCGGAAGAACTGGATACCAGATTTTCCAAATTTGCACCACATCGTTCCGAAGAGGAAACGCCTCTTCAATTTAATGGCGCTGATAATATTATCGACATTTTCCAGAAAATTTATGAAGCAAAGATGAAAGCAATCGGAGCGAAGACGGGCACCAAGCCAACGGGGGAACCTGCTGCTGCACCGTCCCAGGAGCCAACCATCAATCTGGTACATCTTTATACCTTCTCTCGTCTGGATGATATCATTGAGGCCGCTCACGGTCTGAATCATTTTTATACCGGTGAGAATTCACTTTACAAGGATGAGCGAAGCCGCAATTACCTTTTGGTCGTACACCAGTCTTCCTGTACACCCGAGGAATTCAACAAAGTCTGCAATATTCTTTCCGAATATGGAGATGGAAAAAACTTCTCCCAGGCCGGAGAAGCACATCTGCTGGAGCATGGAGAAGTCATTATCAGCAAGCATGCTCTGCAGGAACTGGAACAATTGTAAATTCTGCTGCGACAGCACATTTTTATCGTATGCTTGACCAAAAACGGAGCCGGCAAAGCCAGCTCCGTTTTTATGATATCCGATTATTTGTTAGCCAGAAAATCGTTGATCTGCTGTTCCAGCATGTTTACATCCATACCATGAACCATTGCAGCTTCTGCAAGAGTCTCTCCCTGTGCAGACGGACATCCGATGCAGTGCATACCAGCACGCATAAGAATTGCAGCAATGTTCGCATCTACTTTCAGTAATTCACCGATTGTCATATCTTTGGAAATCTGTGCCATGTTCGGTTCCTCCTTTATTATTCTTAAATTAAAATCATTCTTCACTATTATAATACCTTTTTACTATGGAATCAACCGAAAAGTTTTCAAAAGTTCGTCTTATCTAACTTTTATTGTTGTCTTTTATTTTTCTTTGTGCTATCATAACTTCCATAGACAAAAAACTACTGATCATCACCACGGGGGATTGAACTGTGAAAAAGAAAGAACTCGTTTTTATCATTGCAATTCTTCTTGCCGCGCTGCTGCTGTGGGGAGGCATGTTTCTGATGCGCAAAGGCGATTACGCAAGCATCCGCATCACGGTAGACGGAGAAGAATACGGCACCTATTCTCTGGCAGAAGATACCGTAATTTCCATCGACGGAACCAATGTATGTGAAATCAAAGACGGAAAAGTCAAAATGATTGAGGCCGACTGTCCCGATCATCTCTGTATGAAACAAAAAGCCATCACCAATGCCGGAGGCACGATCGTTTGCCTTCCAAATAAAGTCGTGATAGAAGGAGAGAAAGCCGCCCATTCCAAAGACAGCTCAGCTGATTTTGATGCGGCCACATAAAACCATGAACCAGAAAAAAATTGCTTACCTCGGATTATTCGCTGCAGTGGCGATCATCTTTGGCTATGTGGAATCCCTGATTCCCTTTTTTGCCGGAATTCCCGGCATTAAGCTCGGTCTTGCCAACCTGGCAGTACTTTTTATTCTTGAAACATACAGCTGGAAAGAGGCAGCCCTCGTCTCCAGCGTCCGGATTTTCGTCATCGGCTTTCTGTTCGGCAACCTTTTCAGTATCCTCTACAGCCTGGCAGGTGCAGCCTTAAGCCTGACGGTTATGACACTCATGAAAAAAAAGTCCGGTTTCAGCATCCTTGGAATCAGTGTGGCCGGAGGTGTCTCCCACAATGTCGGACAGCTCATCGTAGCTGCTGTCATCGTCGAAAACACCAGCCTGTTGTATTATGCACCGGCTCTTTTGATTTCCGGAGTTGTCACCGGACTGTTGATCGGTACGCTCACCAGAGAGGTACTCAAGCGTATGAGATTTTAATTTAATAATTTTGTTGTATATGTGTTTTTTAACAATTCAAATCGCTCTTCCATGCCTGCTGTCAGATAGATGTTGTGCTCTTCATCGGCAAAAGCCCCGTCTGCATTATATTTTTCCAAAAGTTCCAGGGCGTCCTCCATCCCGAGAACAAAGCAGGCTGTGGAAAGTCCGTCCGCCAAAAGTCCGCTGTCACAGACAACGGTGACCGAAGTGAGGCCATTCCAGACAGGATAACCTGTTTGAGGGTCCAGTATGTGGTGATAACGTTTCCCTCCTTCCATAAAATATTTCTCATAATCTCCAGAAGTAGCCAAAAACTCGCCGCCCTTAAGTGCGATTGCTCCCAGATATCCGCCTTCCACATCCCTCGGATCTGTCAGAGCAACTTTCCACTGCGATTGATCCGGTTTCTGTCCGTAAGCCATCACGCTGCTTCCTCCAAGATTTAAGATCATTCCGGTAATTTCTTCCTGCTTTTGCAGTTCCTCTGCAATCACATCACAGCCGATTCCTTTTCCAATTGCCCCCAGATCCAGTGTACATCCCTCTTCAAGTGTCACCTGTTTTCCCTCCAGCCGAATTTTTTCATAACCAGATGTTTGCAGAAGCGTTTCCACTTCCTCCTGACCGGGCACTTTCGGATTCTCACCGCTGATATCCCAAAGTCGAATGATTTCTCCCAGAGTGGGATCAAATGCCCCTTTCGAATCTTCTGCAAGCTGCAAAATCATTTCCAGATATCCCAAAAGCTCCGAAGACACCTCCGTTGAAGCACCGCCCGCCCGATTCAGTCTGGAAATCTGTGAATTTTCATTTGTCCAGGAAAGAAGCGTTTGCTCCACCTCTCTTAATGTTTCTCCCACCAGAGGATTTTTGTCTTCACCGGTTGTATACAGCGTCTCCATAACCACGGTATCCATGGCAAAATCTGTATCCGAATACATCTGTATCTCTTTCTCATTCCGAGGTTTTTCGTCTTTTTCGTTCTGGAATCCTGACGCTGTCAGAATTCCCAGTGACACAACTGCGAAGACACCCACCCCTGCAATCCACTTTTGTTTCATTCCTTTCCCATCTCCTGTACATTCGAACCAATCTGTATATTTTTTCTCGGGCATGTCACCCGGCAGGCATGGCAGCAGATACATTCCCCGGAAAGCGGCGTATCGCCATCAATCTCCAGATGTGCCGGACAACGCATTTTGCAGGCTTTGCATTTGACCGGACATCTGGAGCGATTTCTCTGGAATAAGGCTCCCGGTAAAATCGGCAGCAAAGCAAAAACCGCTCCCATAGGGCAAAGAAACTGACAGAAAAAACGTTCCTGTGTACACATGCCAATTACAATCAAAATCAGCAGAAAAACACCTGTTTTATAGGAAGCATCCGGAATTTTTCCTGCTGTCAGCATGGAAAAGACATCCCACGGGCTCATCCCCTGCAGTTTTGGATACCAGCCGGTCAAAATCGAACCAATCAAAAACACAAGCAGCAAATATTTTCCGTTCTGCAAAAGGCGAACCACTTTTTCCGGATATCCATGGCGTTTTTTCTTGTGAAAAACCTTCTGGCGAACCCAAAGTGTCCCTTCATAGCAGGCATCTCCGAGCGTGCCAAATGCACAGGCATAGCCACAAAAATGTCTTCCAAACAGACAGGTAAGCACAAGAAGCGCCGCTGTCACATCCAAAAAAGCATTCCAGCTGACCGGCTCCTTTGCAGCCAGGGACAGAAAAATGGATTTTACTCCTGCAAATGCAGTCGAAAATAACGCAGGAGCTGCAATAAAAAATGCAAGCTGAATTCCGGCTCGTATCAGCCGGACTTTTCGTTGTCTTTCTTTCATGAGTTTTCCGCCTTTCCAAGTGCGTCATTCACCGCCTGAATGATTCCGGTCGAGCTGAAAGTTGCTCCCGATACCGTATCGACCGCGGTTGTCTGCCCGTCAAGTATCACACTGATCACGCCTTCTGCCTGTGACAGATATGCTGCATCTTCACCGGACGCACTTACAATCTGAATATCCGTCATCTCCTGGTCCTCCAGTGTAACTTCGACTTGAATCGTACCTCCAAACCCACTTCCCTCACCCGTGTAGGTTCCATCTGCATAAATACCTTCCTCCGTACTGCTGCCATTTTCTGCATCCGAATCCCCGGTGGACTTTTGGCTTTTTGCATCAGCCGTTTTTTCTGCCTCCTGCTCTTGTTTCTTTTCTGCCGCCTCCTTCATCGCCGTCAGAAGTTCTGTCTGCTGGTTTTCCAGTGCTTCTACCTTCTTTGTCAGCTCTGCCAGTTCCTGTGTCTGAGTCTGCTCTTTCTGCATCAAGTTGTATCCTGCGATTGCCGCAACGATCACCAGAAGACTGAACACTCTCATAGAAAAACTCCTGTATTTCATTGTGCTTCTCCTTTTGCCTGCTTTAATGCATTCTGAAATGCTTCGATCAATCCTTCCGAAGAAAATGTGGCGCCGGACACGGTATCAATTTCGTCGGCAGACTGATTTCCCAATATTTGCTGATAAATAGAACTCCACGCCATATAAAATTCTTCCTCATCATCCTCCGTCTCATAAACAGCCGAGACAATCGTTCCATTCTCCACCGTGATCACAACGGTCGTTGTCCCGTTAAATCCCATTCCACTGCCTGCATAAGTTCCATCCCGATATCCATCCTGCGGCATTGGCGTAATGGCCGGAGTTTCCGTTGGCGCTGGTGTAGGTGTAGGCGTTGGCGTCGGTGTGGGCGTTGGCTTTACCGAAACTTTCGTCACGGATTTCTCAATCGCTTGATCAGCCGCATTTAAAATGCCTTCTGAGGAATACGTTGCTCCGGATACCGCATCAATTCCCTGTGCGGACTGTTTTTCAAGAATAGCCGGATAAAGAACCTTCCAGGCCTTTTTAAAATAAGCCGGTGTGTCCCCATGCTCATATGTCAGCTCTGTAATTTTTCCTTCTTTAATCATAACTGTAACAGTAGTAATGGCTCCCTGAAATCCTTCTGCTTTTGCCGTGTAGCTTCCATCTTTATAAACAATTTCCGTCTCATCTTCCTCCGGCTCTTCTGTTTCCTCCGGTGTTGGCGTTTCGGTTGGCTTTGGTGTTGGCGTCAATGTTGGTGTCGGTGTGCTCGTGCTGCTCTCGTCTTTTGCAGCTTGTGCCAGTGCATTTTGAACTGCCTGAATGATTCCATTGGAAGAATAAGTCGCTCCGCTGACGGCATCTACATTCGGTGTCTGTCCAGCGATAATTTTTTCAATGACGGCTTTTGCTGACTCCAGATACGAAGGTGTTTCTCCTGCTGCGCTCAAAAGATCAATGGCTGTAATCTTTCCGCCCGAAATCGTCACCTGCACGGTGATGGTTCCGCCGAAGCCCATAGCACTGCCCTGATAAATGCCATCCCGATATCCGGATGCCGGTACTGTCGTTGTCGGTGTGACCGTGCTTCCCTGTCCAGAAGAGGCAGCAGTCGATGAAGCAGACGACGTCGACTGCAACGGTGCTGATGCTGTTTTTATCACACTGCTTTTTTTGTCCGCCGCTTTATTATCCTTTAAATCTTCTGTCTGTGCGTCTGTCTTTTTTGCTTCAGGTGCATACAGGACAGCGAGCATCTCTTCCAGTTCCTCTGCCGCCATCAACGCTTCGCTTTCTTCCTGTATCTTTGTTATATTTTGTGTACTTTCTGCATTTGCCCGAAATCCCGTCATTCCCACTGCTGCCACAACGAACGCTGCCGGAAACATCTTTGTAAGATTTCGCCAGACCGGCGAATACTCTCTGTCCTGTTGTCTCTCCATGATTTTTCCTCACATCTGAACTTTTTTTCTCATACAAAACAAAAGCAGGGGGCTGTCAAAAATGCCCCCTCTCTTTTGCATCACAAATACGATTTTATTTTACCTTTACCGTAAATGTCTTTTTCACGCCGTTGCATGTCACCGTAATCTTCGCTGTACCCTTTGCAATTCCCTTTACAACGCCTTTTGTCGTTACCGTTGCCACTTTTTTGTTGCTGCTCTTATAGGTGATTTTTCCAGAAGGTGTTGCTGTAGCTTTGATTGTTGTTTTTGCACCTTTTTTAATCACTGCAGATGTTTTTGCCAGCTTCAGAGTTGGATTCTTCACCTGAATGGTTACAACTTTTTTGTAACTTCCCACCTGAACAGTAATTTTAACTGTTCCTGCTTTTTTCGCAGTTACCACACCTTTGGAGCTTACTGTTGCAATTTTTGTATTGCTTGATTTAAATTTGGCAGTCCCTGTCACTCCTGTTTTCGTCACTTTGATTGTAGTTGTAGTCTGCCCTTTTGTATAAATCGTACTCTTCTGAGCTTTTGCCGTAATTCCCTTATTTTCAACTACAGGAGTTTTGCATACCGTTCCTGTCACATCCGGAAATCCGGCTGCTGAAATAGAAAGCTCATAAGAATCTGCCGCACCTTTTGTAAAGACTGCCTGATCGTTAATTTTTGCATCAAAATTCACAGACGCATCTTCTTTGAAAATGGCAGAGGTTACGGTACTCATACTTGTCTTTCTTCCTCCAAGCGCTGTCCCATCAACTTTTACACTGGTGGCTGCCGCAAGATAATCCGCGGCTGTATATTTTTCACTGTTGACTGTCAGCTTGTTTCCTTCCAGTTTGACATCTCCACTCTTCAAGCCTGCACTGAGAATCACCTGTGTACTGATATCTTCATAGGAAGCATCCGTATACACGAGCGTATAGGCACCAACTGCTGTATTTTCTGTTTTCTTTATGGTAAGAACATCATTTTCATATGTATAATCCGTTCCCTCTGTAAGAACCTGTCCTCCATAAGTCACAGATGCCAGTGCATAGTTGCTTCCAGCCGGAACATTGCGTGTCATCTGTACCTTTGCACCGTCTGTATATACGACCGTTTCTTCTGTGGCTGAAATCGTCTGGTCACCGGCAAGAAGATATTTGCAGAGCAGATTGGTATTATCAATCACAATATCCGCACCGTCTTTCACAAGATACGTAATTTTTGTAATTGTTTTTCCCTGGAGATCTGCATGTCTCTGATATTCAACCGTGTTGCCATGCGGCTCTACGAAACCGTCCTCTACCGCAAACGCAATCTCACCAGTCTGAAGCCAGAGATTTTCTGAGTGTTCCATACCATATTTCTTACCATCAGAAGTCTCAAAAATAACACCCATCATGTTTTCTGTAGTAGGCTGATCTACATTTCCATCACCAAACTCCACACTGACCTGATAATTTCCCCATGCAGTTCCTGTGGTAATCGAAGTCTCCAGATTCAGTTTCTTTGTCTCTGTCACCATGGCACCAAGCGTTCCGTCTCCATTGAGAATCTTGTATTCTGCCGGTGCTGTCTCTGTCACATTTTGAAGACTTCCAACAATCACCAGGAGCTGATTTGCACAAGACTTATTTTCTGCGATTGCTTTTTTCGCCGCTTCATAAAGACTGGTCGGCACCGCAATATTTACATCCTTAATTCCATTTAAAGACACACCGCCATTTTCAAGATCATCATAATAAGAAGTTGTATATCGTTTGCATTTATTATTCGTTGCACTGGTAACTGCATCATACATACCAGTCGCGCGATAACCGGAATCTGTAACCGGGTCTGCTTTATCCAGCTGCATCTGTGCATTTGCTGTGACAGAATTCAATTCCCCATAAAAAAAGTCTGCATAAGGAATGTTTGCAGTACCATACACAAATCCTCCGGCAGATACTTGTTCTTCTGCAGATATGTTCTCAAAAGCTGCATCCTCCACAACTACGGCAGCTTCTTCAATCATCACATTCTCTCCCGCCGCAAAAACTGCTGTCGGCATACTGGTCAGTGCCACCGCAGCACTCAAAAATGCCGGTGTTGTTTTCTTCCAAAAATTTAACTTTGACATGTTCTGTCCTCCTTCTCTGAATTAGTTCTTTCTAACTATATATTTTATAACATAAAACAAAACAATTGTCCATAATCATAGTTAGCATTTTCTAATTATATATTGACTTTTTTTCTCAATAAGGCCACATAACACTAAAGTTCTTCCCATCTTTTCCTCATGTGCCAGATTTTGTACACGGATTTTGTAATATTTTCCTAAAAATATACTTGTAATCTCACAACATATATATTAGAATGACAATAGAACCTTTGAGGTTACATATATTTATTTTAATAAGGAGGACAAACCAATGGCATACGTAATTACAGACGAGTGTGTATCTTGCGGAACTTGCGAAGGCGAGTGCCCATCTGAAGCTATCTCTCAGGGAGAAGACAAATACGTAATCGACCCAGATGTTTGCGTTGACTGCGGAACATGTGCAGAAGCATGTCCTACAGAAGCAATCGTAGAGGGTTAATTCCGAATGCACGATGCGGAGCGGAGGGTTTTTCCCTCCGTTCTTTTTTTACGACCATTTCTGTCTTTCCTTAAATAAATGCAAAGAGGTGAAACCTATGGAAAATCTATACATTGTCATACCTGCTTATAACGAAGAAGAAACGATTTCCACGGTAGCCCGTCAGTGGCACCAGATTGTGGAACAGATCAGCAGTGATTCCCGACTGGTCATCGTCAATGACGGCTCCAAAGACCATACCCTCGAAATTTTGAAAAATCTTCAGAAAGAACTGCCTCAGCTTGTCACTCTCACCAAGTCAAACGGCGGACATGGCTCTGCCGTGCTGTACGGCTATCGTTATGCTTTAAAACACAATGCTGATTATATTTTTCAAACAGATTCCGACGGACAGACTGTCCCGGAGGAATTCCCCCCTTTTTGGAATCTGAGACATGATTTCTCAGCCATCATCGGACATCGCGACCATCGACAGGATGGAGTTTCCAGAATTTTTGTCACAAAAGTTCTGAAAATCATTCTCCTGGTGATTTTTAAAGTTCGGGTACCGGATGCCAATTCCCCTTTCCGACTGATGTCACACAGCATTCTGAAAAAACATATTCAAAAAATACCAAAAAACTATAATCTTCCCAATGTGATGCTCAGCGTCATGTTCTTAAAAAATAAAGATTCGGTTGCCTTTCTTCCGATTACATTCCGTCCGCGGCAGGGTGGAAAAAATTCCATTAACCTGCGCAAAATTACAAAAATCGGTATTCAGGCAATCCACGATTTCCGCACACTGCGCAGCAGTATTTGACACTGCGTTACTGCAGATTACTGCAAATCTTGTCGAAGGGTTTTCGTTGCTTTTATCTGCCCCTGTGCTTATAATATTTTCTAAGGGAAATAGAAAGGAGGGGCAGTATGAATGAACCTGTCTATACCATTTCCCAGGCCTCCTCTCTGGTAGGAAAGAAATCTTATGTTCTCCGCTACTGGGAGGAAGAGCTGGCAATTCCCATTGCCAGAAACGAACTGGGACACCGCTATTACACCGGAAACGATATTCAGCTTTTTCTGAATATCAAAGAACTCCAGAAAAGAGGGCTTCAGCTTCGGGCGATCAAAGCTCTGATTCCACAACTCTACTATCAGGAACCCGGAAGCCAGGACAGCCCTGTAAAGCTTCTGCCTGGTGAGACAAGCACTGTTTCCCAGCCCTCTCAGGAGAGCTACATACCTTTTGAAAACAGCATCCCGATGACAAGTCTGGATGAATACAAAATGCAGGAATTTCAATCAATTCTGGAAAAGTTGATTTCTCAGGGACTGGAAGAACAGAAGGCTCAAAACAGAGAGAGCCGCATTCGAAGTCTGGATCATGCGATACGCACACATCAGGAAAGCCGTCGGCAGGCTGCGGCAGCCAAAACGCCAAAGAAAACACGAAAATCAAAAAGAAAACACAAATAACACAGGCGGGGATTGCTCCCCGCCCATATTTTGTCTATTTTTTCATATTTACAAACTGTGTGTACTGCGGAAGCCATACCAGCTCCACCACCCCGATCGGGCCGTTACGCTGCTTGGCAATGTTGATTTCCGCAATTCCTTTCTTCTCCGTATCTTTGTGATAATAATCATCACGATAAATAAACATGACCACATCCGCATCCTGCTCAATCGCCCCAGACTCACGCAGATCCGAAAGCATCGGTCGGTGATCAGGGCGCTGCTCCACTGCACGGCTCAGCTGAGAAAGCGCCACCACCGGCACACTCAATTCTCTGGCCACCGCCTTGAGTGAACGGGAGATATCGGAAATCTCCTGCTGTCTGGAGTCTGTTCTTCCGCTTCCCGTCATCAGCTGCAGATAGTCAATAAAGATAATCCCCAGATCGTGTTCGAGTTTATATTTTCTGCATTTGGAACGAAGCTCCGACACTGAGATTCCCGGCGTATCATCGATGATCAGATTGGATCTTCCAATGATATCCGCGCCTTCCACCAGCTTGGTCCAGTCTTCATCCTTCAGCTTTCCGGTACGGATCGCCTGAGAATCTACCCTGGATTCCATCGCCAGAAGACGGTTTACCAGCTGTTCCTTGGACATCTCGAGACTGAAGATTGCCACGGTCTTTCCAGCCTTGAATGCCATATGCTGTGCAATATTCAAAGCAAATGCCGTCTTACCCATAGATGGACGCGCCGCGATCAGAATCAGATCCGACGGCTGAAAACCGGAGGTTTTATAATCCAGATCGATAAATCCGGTAGGAAGTCCGGTGACAGTTCCTTTATTCTTTGAGGCTTTCTCAATCGTATTGACTGTATTCAAAACGATCTGCTGAATCGGCACAAACTCCCCTGTCTGGCGGCGCTGAAGCAGTTCAAAGATTTTTTTCTCTGTCTCTTCCATAATCTCATCCGCAGGCACTTTGTCCATATAACACTCATTTGCAATCTCTTCGTTTACCCTGATCATCCTGCGGAGCATGGATTTATCCTTCACAATGTCCGCATAATATTTGATGTTGGCAGAAGTCGCTACGATGGACAGCAAATCTCTTACATACTCCATGCTGCTGATATCGGGAGGAAGATCTTTCTCTTTCAGACGATTCTGCAGAGTAATCAGATCTGCCGGTTTCCCTTCGTTGCAGAGTTCTACAATTGCGTCAAAAATAACACCATATTGATGTTGATAGAAATCCTCACTTGTGAGGATTTCTGATGCAGTCAATATGGCGTCTCTATCCATGAGCATACAGCCTATTACAGATTGTTCTGCCTCAAGTGAATGAGGCAGTGTTTTTCTGATTAGTGTTTCCTCCACAACAGCCTCCTAAGCTTCCTTTACCACGACTGTTAACTTGCCGGTTACCTTTGGATGAAGTTTTACCGGAACATCTGTCGTTCCCAGCTCTTTGATTGCCCCCGGAAGCTGCAGCTTCTTCTTGTCGATTTCCAGTCCAAGCTGATCTTTTGCCGCCTCTGCAATTTCCTTAGCTGATACAGAGCCAAATGTCCTGCCGCCCTCTCCTACTTTCAAAGTCAGAGTTACCTGCTTATCCTCCAGATTTTTGGCAAACGCACGCGCTGCATCCAGCTGTTCCTGTGCGATTTTGGCATCATTCGCCTTCTGAAGCTTCAGATCATTCAGATTTTTCGGAGTTGCCTCCACTCCAAGCTTTTTCGGCAAAATCATATTTCTGGCATAGCCATCACTTACATTCACAATCTCTCCCTTTTTTCCCAGGGATTTTACATCTTCCAGTAAAATTACTTTCATTATATTTCTCCTTCTTTCTGCATTTGCTGAATCGTATTTTTTAAGATTTCCATGGTTTCTTCTATGGTTTTTCCTTCCATCTGGGCACCGGCGATATTCAAATGGCCGCCTCCTCCAAGTTTCTCCATAATAATCTGCACATTTACCTCGTCAATGGCCCTGGCACTGATATAGATCACATGATTATATTCCGTGAGTACAAAGGATGCTTTTACTCCTGAAATATTCAAAAGTTCATTGGCTGCCTGTGCCGCTACTACAGTAGGACTTTCCACGCCTTTTCCGGTACATATGGAGAGCGCGTAACAGCCGAGAAACTGCTGGACATTGGAAATCGCCTCTGCTCTTGCCTTATAGGCACTCATATCGTCTCTCAACAACTTCCTTACACGCGTCACATCAGCGCCGCAGCGTCGAAGAAAGGCAGCCGCCTCAAACGTGCGCACACCCGTCTTGGTCAGGAAGTTATTGGTATCGATCATCATACCTGCATAAATACAGTCTGCCTCAATATTGCGTATGCGGATTCCATCTGCAAAATACTGCAGAATCTCAGCCACCATCTCGCAGGTGGAGGACGCATAAGGCTCAATATAAGACAGCACGGCATTCGTAATCGATTCACTGCCTCTTCTGTGATGATCCAGAACAACAATCGTCCTCGTCATATTCAGCAGTTCCCTGCATTCTGTATAACTTGGTTTGTTGGTATCTACCACAACCACAGCAGTGTTGTTATCCACAATGTCCTTTGCCTGCTGACTTGTCACAAACATATCATGCTCATAATCCGGATTCTCAAAGAAAGCACTCATCAGCGGCCGAATCGACGTTGTCGGATCATTCACCACAATGTGCACCGTCTTTCCCAGCGTTTTTGCCGCACGATAAATACCAATCGCGGCCCCAAGAGAATCCACATCTGTGATCTTATGGCCCATGACTACCACTTTATCTTTCGCACTGATAAATTCTTTCAGTGCCTGTGCCTTTACCCGGGCCTTCACACGGGTTGTCTTTTCCATCTGCTGCGACTTTCCGCCATAGTAGGAAATCGTATTGCCATCCTTGACTACCGCCTGATCACCGCCGCGTCCAAGCGCCATCTCAATGGCAATTCTGGACTGCTCATAATTCTGGTTCATATTTGCCGCATTCAGTCCAATTCCGATGCTGAGCGTAATGGCCATCTCATTACCAATATTCACAGTCTTTACTTCTTCCAGAATATTGAAACGCTGTTCCCGAAGGACCTCAAAGGAATGTGTGCGCATCACAAGGAAATACTTATCCTTCTCCAGCTTTTTGACCAGACCATCCATCGACGCGAAATACTTGTTGATTTTTCGGTCAATCAGCGCAAGTAAAAGAGAACGCCGCACTTCCTCCACGCTCTCCAGCGCCTCTTCATAATTGTCGAGGTAAATCATACCTACTACGATTTTCTCATCTTCATATCTTTTCTTGTATTCATTCAGCTCTGTCACATCAAAAAGATACGTTGCAATAAGATAATCATACTTGTCTACGCTCTCCAGAATCTCTACCGACTCCATCATGCGTTCAATCGGAATGCGATGCATGGTAAGATTGTAGTAACTGTTATTAAAAAACAGCGGTACTTCTACCTGCTCATCCCCTCTGGGTAATGTCTCCGGTGTCAGTTTTTCAAAAACAAGACCCAGATTTTTTCGAAATGCCAATGTTTTCCCGATAATCCCGGCAAACGCCTCATTCATCCAGATGACATTTCCATCCCCGTCCAGAAGCGCATAAGGAAGCTTCAGTCCACTCAGCATCGTCTTCTGAACATCGTCATACTCGTGGGCAAATCCAATCAATTCCCGGAAAATGGCCGGTCGGTAATATACCATCAGCGACATGGCTAAAATCACATAAATCACCAATACAACGCTGACAAAAATGCCGGCTCTCATATCAATTCCGTATACTACAAAATTCATAGCCAGCAAAATCACCGATAAAATCAACGGCCATTGCAGGAATCGTTTCAATTGCCCGGTTAGTTTCAATCGTTCTTTCATTTTTTTCCCTATCTGGCATTACACCAACGTTAATAAAACAGTAATCTTATTATAACACTATTTTTATATTTGGTAAACACACATTCTCTACTTCGACCAATTTCCAGGTATTACCTGTTCCATAATTTATCTTTTTTTTCATTATTATCTGATTGTTTGAAATATATATTTATTTTTATCAGTTCTTTTCGAATAAATATATATTTTTTCTATTTTTTTATTGACAAACAAGAAATCGTGTGATATGATAACATCATCAAAAGAAAGAACGGAACATTTTCAACCAAAGGATTTTAAGGAGGCGATTCCCCCAGAAGCAGCATGATTTACCCCATAATTTAAGAAAGGAAGGTACGGACCACCGAAATCTTTAGTTTAACATCAAAAAACGATACGAAGTAAAGGAAGGTACAGACCGCCAGAAACTTAATTTGAACACTCATAATCTAAGAAAGGAAGGTATAAGCCCTTGGACATTACAAAGTTCTAAGAGCCATCTGATCTCAGTAAAGTGAAATCAGATGGCTCTTGTTTTTTGTTGTCAAGGGGAAAACACGCCGCAAGATCAGAGTGGGAATTCCGCATCCGCGGCATGTACCGTTTTTATTTATCAAAAATTGTTCCTTTTCGGAAGGACTTACATGACGGCATTACTTTCATCAAAAGATAATAAACAACTCCTGTCGGAATTAAACTTACATACCAGGATAGTTTCATAACCAGCAGTGAGCAAAGGGAACCAACAATAATGGCAATGACTGCTGCCCAGTTGATACCCTTGAAGCATCCTTCTTTGTCATACATGTCATTAATATCCAGTTTCTTCTTACGAAGAATAAAGTAATCAACTGCCATAACGGCAAAGATTGGTCCAAGGAAAGCGGAATAGAACTGTGTAAACAAATTTAGTCCTGCTGCTGACTCATCTGTAACAAGCTTCCATGGCATAACACACATAGATAAAATACCAACCAGAATTGTAGCGTGACTCCATTTCAACTTGAAAGACTCCATAAGTACATAAGAAGGAGGAACGATGTTGTTCAATACATTTGTTGTAATCTGAGCAAATGCAATAAAAAGCAAAGTTACAACTGTAAGTACCTTACTTCCCATTGTTGTAGAAAATACCACGACAGGATCACTGTTTCCTGTAGCTGCTGTTACAAGAAGTCCGATTAATCCCATGAACAATGTTACAGGAAGAATCGCAATCGTATAAATACTTGCCGCTTTCACCGGTTTGATATCATCTGTCGCATTACGTGAATAGTCTGATGCATTTACAATCATGGTAGAGTAAATTCCAAGGAAAGAAGTCGTTGCTGCCCAGAATGGCATACCCCATGTTCCTTTAATTCCAGAAAATACATCTCCAATCTCTGATGAGAACTGCGTATTTACCACATATAACATATAAATTAAAATCGCAATGATAAACACACAGGAAATATTTTCCATCCATTTAATTCCTTCAAAACCTCTAATTGCAAGAACCACCTGAAGGATGGTAAACAGCACATATACAACTGGAAGATTATCAATTCCAAACAAAATCTTTAAGCAACTATTAATGGCACCTGCTCCTACCCAACTCTGAAAACCAAACCATACAATAGCAGGCAATCCACGCAAAACACCCGGAATTTTAACACCAGTAGTGCCAAAACTGCTTCTGAGCTGTACCGTAAATGGAATACCATAAGTATGTCCACAATCACCGATAATCGCAAGAGCAACTGCAATAACAAGGCAACCAATGCACATGGCAAGAACAGCCTGTGTGACAGTCAGTTCACCAATCAGTCCAGCTCCCATAGCAAATGTACCAATTGATACGCATCCTCCCATAAAACTTGCCGTATAGGAAAGAGGTCCCATAATGCGCTTCTTTACCGGCTGCAGATCTGGATCCACATTCTTTACAAACTCAGGATTTAAATTTTTATTTTCCACCATACTCATACTTTTTTCTCCCTTCTTTTGTATTTATTTTATTTTCTTTACAAGTTCTCCAATTCCCTTCTGTGCAACGATCTTGCCGTTTTCGGCAATCACATTGCCGCGAACAAGAGTCATAACCGGAAGTCCCTTGCCTTTCAAACCAACAAAAGCAGAAATTTTATTTACATAAAGAAGGGACTCACTTGTAATCTCCCATTCCTTTTCAGGATCAACAATTAAGAGGTCTGCATCAAATCCAACTTTAATATCACCTTTTTTCCCGTAAATGCCAAATGCTTTTGCTGGCTGTACAGACATTGTATTTGCAATGACAGTCGGAGATACTCCACGTTTTACCACACCTTCGCTGAAGGCTGCCTGAAAACCACTCTGAATACCAGAGCATCCACCCCATACATCAAATACTGTCTCAATCTTATTTCCAAGAATTTCATGATATTTTTCATCATAAGAACATGGCGAATGATCAGAAGCAATTCCGCTGAATACGCCAGCTTTCACATACTCCCACATTTCCTCAACTGCTTCCTTGGGCTGAAGAATCGGTGCACATTTATAAAGAGGTCCTTTTTCGATTACATCATCGCTGGAAAACGTCAGATAATGTGTACATGTCTCAGCCGTGATATCATATCCCTCATCCTGCGCTGCTTTAATTTTCTTCGCAACTTCAGGATGTGACACATGACAAATATGTGCCTTACATCCAGTAGCCTTTGCAATTTCAATAATGGCATCCGTAGCAACAATCTCAGCTACTACCGGTCGGGATTCCAAAAAAGCTTTCCAGTCATTACGTCCAGCTTCTTTCATTCTTTTTTCCTGATTTTTAATAATGGAGTAGTCTTCACAATGAAATCCTGCACGTCCGTCAAATTGTTTAATGATATCCATGGCCTCCAGAGCCTGTCCATAATTTAGAGATTCATAATCAGGAGATACCGGCCCGATAAATGACTTAAAAGATACACAACCTTTTTCATCTAATGCTTTCAAATCATCAAAGTTGTAGCTCGTAAGTCCTCCCCAAAAACAATAGTCCACATAAGCATTTGGAGAAACCTTATTTTCTTTATAATCGAACGCTTCTGCATTCGTCATACACGGATTATTCTGAAGCGGCATATCAATCACTGTCGTATATCCACCAAGTGCCGCAGCTGATGTACCATGCTCATAATCTTCACGCCATTCAAATCCCGGATCATTCAAATGTGCATGTGTATCAATCGCTCCAGGAAATACAAAATTTCCTTTTGCATCAATCACTTTTACCGCTTCCGGTTCTTCACTCGTTGTCATAATTGCTGCAATTTTTCCGTCTTTTACAGCAATATTGCCGTTTGTGATACTGTCCGCAGTGACAATGTTTCCGTTTTTGACTAAAACATCATACATAACTTTTTTCCTCCTCTTTTTTAAATAATATTTATAAAAAAAGACAGAAATCCCCTCTGTTTCTCAACCTCGAGAATTTCTGTCTTAATTTCAGACACTATTTTCTGTCGTTACGAAATCTGTTTGAGCAGATCGTGCAGTACCTGCACTGCTTTGGCAAAATCGCCATAGGAAGTGTACTCTACCGGACAATGACTTCTTCCGTCCTTGCTTGGAACAAACAGCATCACGGTCGGAAGTACCTGACCAATCGCCAGGGCATCATGTCCGGCTCCGCTTGGAAGTCTTCGATAACTGTAGCCATGTGCTTTGCAGCTTTCTTCCATAATCGAAAGCATCTGTTCATCCAGGCACACCGGCGTAATCGTCAGCTTGCTGTCCATGGAATATTGTGCACCGACAGCTGTTGTCTCCTCCTCCAGACGTTTTCGAATCTGTGCTGCGATACGATTGATAATGTCATTGTTGCGGGAGCGGATGTCGATGCTGAATTCCACGGAATCTGCTATGATGTTCATAGCACCCGGCACAGTGCGGATGTATCCGACGGTTGCCACCGTATCTTCGCCCTCTTCAATCGCCATCCGATCAATCTCACTGATGACTTTTGAAGCAATACTGACTGCATCTTTTCGCATATGCATCGGAGTCGTTCCGGCGTGGTCTGCCCGTCCGTTGACTGTCACCATATATCTCTGGATTCCGACGATACAGTCCACCAGTCCAAGTTCTGTTTTTTCCGAATCCAGTACCGGTCCCTGCTCAATATGCGGTTCAATGAAGTAGCCGATGGATCCCGCTGCCCAGGCTGCAGCCTTCAGTTCCTTCGGAGCCAGACCATACTCTTTCATGGCATCGTAAACCGTAATATCGTCCTTGTCTGTGTATTCCTTACACTCTTCCACCGTCATCTGTCCAAGCATGCACTTGGAGCCAAAGTATCCCGTTCCAAAACGGCATCCCTCTTCATCCATAAAAGCGGCTACGACAAAGTCACACTTTAACTGTGTTCCTTCCTCATTAAAAACACGGGCAGTCTCAATTGCACAGATAACACCGGCAATACCGTCATAGTCACCGCCATTGTAGACGGAGTCATAATGAGATCCCATCATGATACAAGGAAGTGTCCGGTCTTCTCCCGGAAGAACACCAAATACATTTCCCACGCAGTCCTCCCGAACCTCCAGACCTGCATCTGCCATTACCTTTTTCAGATACTCTGCTGCCAAACGTGTTTCTTTTGTGAAAGGCATTCTCGTACATCCATTTCCAGGTGTTGCCGTAAACGCCTTCATTGCTTCCAGATCCGCCTTAATCCGATGTTTTATCTTCTTCAAATCCAAGTCCTTTAACCTCTTCTTTCTGTATACACTCATCTCTGGATCAAAAATCCGAGTTCCTGTATTGCCTTTCAGTGCTTCCTCCATTGCCTCAATAGACGTCACAATCGCCTCTCCGCCGCTTTTTTCCACAAACTGAACAGCAGCAGCAATCTTCGGTCCCATACTTCCGGGCGGAAACTGCCCTTCTCTTTGATAAGTACGGCACTCTTCCAGAGTCATCTGACTCAGATTTTTCATATCTGTTTTTCCGTAATTGATTGCAACCTTCTCCACGCCCGTCAGAATAATCAGATAATCTGCATTCACTTTTTCTGCCACCAACGCAGATGCAAAATCTTTATCAATGACAGCCTCAATGCCCTTGAGCTTTTCACCTTCCCGCACGACCGGAATTCCGCCTCCGCCTACTGTGATGATCAAAAATCCATCCCTGGAAAGCGTGCGTATGGCATCTTCTTCTACCAGTTCCAGCGGCATCGGAGATGGCACGACTCTTCGCCATCCGCGCCCGCTGTCCTCTTTCATGCAAAATCCTTTTTCCTGTTGCAGCTGCTTTGCCTCCTGCTGTGTAAAGAACGGTCCGATAAATTTTGTCGGATTTTCAAAAGCAGGATCTTTTTCATCCACAACAACCTGCGTCAATACAGAAGCAATTTTTTTATTGATGTTTCTTTCCTTTAACACATTGGAAAGTGTCTGGGAAATCATATAGCCAAGACTTCCCTGCGACTGTGCACCACAGACATCCAGAGGATTTTCGGGTACAACTGCCTTTGCCATATCGTTCTGCATCACAATGCTTCCTACCTGCGGTCCATTGCCATGCGTTAAAACGATATCGTATCCTTCTTCCACCAAATCTGCCACCATCTCACAGCAACATCGGATATTTTTCTGCTGTTCTTCTACGGTTCCCTTCTGATTGCTTTGCACAATGGCATTTCCGCCAATCGCAATGACTGCTGTACTCATACAAATTCCTCCCTGTATCTGTTGTTATTCCTGGAAGCCCAGCTTACGCGCATATGCCAGAAGTGCTTTTGTAAAACATTCCAGCGGCGGCTGAACGGTACCGGCACCAATCTGTCCCTGTCCTGCCACCTTATGTGCAATACCGGTGTTGATAACTGGTGTGATTCCGGTAGATGCAACCTTTCGAATATCGATTCCAAGGCAGGTTCCCTGAAAATCCCAGGTCGGAATCGAGAACATACCGTTGTGAGAAATTGTGATCTCACACATTCTGTTGCTGATTTCCAGCGCATCGTAGAAACCGCCGGTTCCCACAAATCGGGTAACGGCAGGAGCTGCAATCATTGCCATACCACCTACACCAAATGTCTCGGTAATCGCGGAATCTCCCATATCCGGATTGGCCATGCTCTCATCAAATCCGGTAAAATAGAGTCCCTTCGGTGTATTTACCGGTCCTGTAAACCATTCTTTTTCCATTCCGCTGACACGAACACCAAAGTCTTTTCCATTTCTTGTCATGACAGTAACAACCGTACCCTCGGTGACAGTAGCCGCATAGTCCATCACGGATTTTGCAGACGCCATCATCACATTCAGGAAAAACTGGTCGGTGTCTGCCAGGAATTTGATAACCTGATATTTATCCTCATCCGGAATATCCAGCTTCACAATCAGCGGAGCCATCTCTTTGAGAAATACAAGAGAGGCTGCAATGTTTCTCTGATGGAATTCATCTCCCATGGCAATGGCACGGCTGACCATTACATTGACATTTAATCCGTTTTCCAATGTAGCGAGTGCCTTACTGAGTACAGGTCCCAGCGTATCTCTCATAAATTTCAGACGCTCTACCACCTTCGGTCCGTATGCACCAAAACGAAGTACCTGACCGATTCCTTCATTCATCGTACAGTATGCATAATTGCCGCCTGCCATATTTTTCACTTTCAGCACTGCCATATTCGGAGAAGTAATACCTCCCATAGGACCTACAAAACCTGCATGATGGCATGGCATAAATGCAACTTCGCCATTTCGAAGCATCTCCCACGCCTCATCTTCTGTCTGTGCCCACCCCTCAAACAGCAGTGCGCCGACACAGGAGCCCTGCATAGGATGTGTCATATCGTCCCAGGTCATCGGCGGTCCTGCATGGAGAAGCAATTTTCCATTTTCAAATACATCGGTTGCCACTTTCGCCGGAATCACATCCACCAGGCAGGGAAGGCCGGCCGTGATCTTATCCAGCACTGCCTGATTGGCCTCCGCAATATTTTTGTAAGGGCCATCCGCAAACTCATATGCATTCAAAAATTCAATCGCATGTTTCAATGTCTTATCACCGCCCGCAATCGGTTTCCACTCAAAATGAACGACTTTGGCTCTCTGAGAATCCAGATCCTCTGCAAATCCACGAAGTCCTGCATTGATGACTCCCGGTGCTTTCTTCAAAAGCGCCATCATCTTTTCGGAAGGCATTTCCAGCGGCTGTGTTTTTTCACAGATTTCTTCTGTAGCTATTGCAGCTTTTGGCATTTCATATCCGGCTATTTTTAACGCAGCCTCCACAGCCAGGCAGTTTCCTTCATACACATAGGCACCTGCCTCTTTCAAAATAGCTGCCTGTTCATCCAGATCCTGAAAATCCTGTGAAGTGCCGAGCAGGTTTACCACAAATGCCACTTCCTGTCCGGAAGCTTTCTTAGAATCCAGCACCTCTTTCATTCCCTCTGCCAGTTCCTCTGACGGATTCTTCGCAGATCCATATCCGAGAACCACATCCATCAGAATCACCAGAGGCTGTGTAATCTGTGCTGCAAGCTCCAGCATTTTTTCTTTTCTTGCCGCGGAATCCATCATCGGGTGTGGACGTCCTTTTGTATAAAGATCATCTCCAAGATCAAGAATGTCACATTCGTCACTCGCAAGCATGTATCCTGTTTTTTCTTTGTCGTCCCGGATGTTCATTGCCTGTTTTGTCAGGAATACAGCTTCACTTGCCAGTGTGCCTCCGGAATACAGTCCAAGGATTTTTGCATTTTTTCCAAAGGATACTTCCGGCATTGCTGCCCCTTGTGGTTCTCTTACTGCAGTCTTGGAAAGCTCTACTGCTTTTTTCGCCACATCGGTCAGCGTTGTCATATAATGTACATTTCCACAGATTTTCTGTTCTTTCTCTCCAAGAAATACGACTGCACAGGGTTTCTGCAATCCTGCCAGAACTTTCTGGAGTTCTTCTTTGACCGAATCAGCCGGTGGCTTGGAAACTACCGTGATCACATCAGTTGCATCGTCTGCTTCCAGCATGGCAATGGCATCCTTCATCGTCACTGCACCAATCTCTTCATGAAGGTCTCTTCCGCCCGTACCAATCGCATGAGAAATGCCGCCTCCAAAACGCTCAATTGCCACAGATACTTCCTGGATTCCCGTTCCTGCCGCTCCGGCGATACCGATGTTTCCTCTTCTGACCACATTTGCAAACGCAAGAGGAATTCCACTTAAAATGCTGGTTCCACAATCCGGTCCCATCACAAGCAATCCTTTTTCATGTGCCAGATCTTTGATTTTTTTCTCATCTTCTTCTGTCACATTGTCACTGAACAGCATGACATGCTTTCCGAGCTTTAAGGCTTCCTCTGCCTCCTCCGCCGCATATTCTCCCGGCACAGAAATCAAAGCCACGTTGTAATCATCATCGAGTTCTTCTGCTGCTTCCCAGCTTTTGACTACCTGCATTCCGCCTGTCTTTGCCGCAGACGCTTTTTTTCCTTTCAATGCATCTGTAACAGCCTGCACAACGCCTGCAACAACCTCTTCGCTTTCCGCCTTTACTGCAATGACCATATCGTTCGGTCTGGCCTCTTCCAGTTTTTCCGATCCAAACCCGCCTTTTCTCATAATATCAAGATTGGCCTGAGTGCCCATCATCACGGTGGCATCTTCCACACCTTCAAATTTTCCCAGCTTTTTACTCAGAACCATCAGTTCCACTGAATCCATATAGCTGTTTTTCTGGATAATCGTATGTAACATTGTTTTCGCTCCTTCCTGTGATATAAAAAAACAGTCCCAATGTAAGGTTTGCACCCGCCATTGGGACTGTTCTTGAAAGCGTTTCTATGCGATATATTATAGGAATCCGCACATTTTTCATCAATATGCACATTATACATGAAACGTCATTTTCCATATGCATTCTGCACATTACAACGTCAAAATCCCTGCCACCAGGCCTGTCAGCACCGCTTCCAGCAGTACAATCGGCAGCATAAATTTTAAAACGTCACCCTCTTTTCCTTTGCATCCGGCTGTTGTTGTTCCGAGAAGAATGGTCGATGGACCTACCACAGTTCCGATTGCTCCGCCTGCCGTCTGTGCAGCTAAAACAGCAGCCTCATTGACAGCCAAAAGATCTGCCGCCGTCTTCTGGAAACTTCCAAGTAAAATATTAGAAGAAGTATTGGAAGAAGTTACAAAAGCTCCCAAAAGTCCGAGAAACGGCACGGCAAAGCTATAATACTCTCCAGTCACCTGCGTCACGCCCCGCGCAACCAGTTCCATCAATCCACTTCCTTTCAGCACCTGTGCCATCATCACCAGAAACAGGATGCCAAGAGAGGTCGGAAGGATTTTTTTCCAGGTTGCAGTCCGCACATCTTTCATTTTCTCCTTCGTCATCATACCTTTCTTTTTATACAGGAAATATGTGATCAACACTGTCAAAAGCAGCACGAAGCCTGCATGTGTAAAGATATGGATTGTTCCATACGTGGTTGTTGCCTCGACCACAAAGCCTCTGCCCGTTTCAACTGCCGGAAATGACAGCTGCAGCACTGCGCGGTTTAACACAGTATGAATCGGCGGAATCAAAAGAAGGATTACAGAAATTGCAGCAAGAAGGACAAACGGAAACACTGCCTCTTTCCCTTGCGAAGCACTTTCCACCTTCTGCGCACTTTCTCTCATCATGCCGGAATCCATCTTCCATGGTTTTGTGTAAAATCCCAAATTCAAGATCAGCCACCCCACAGCCAGAGCCAGCGTCGTCGGAATAAATGCAGCAATTGTAGAATTCACCAGACTGACGAGAAGCTGTCCGCCTCCCTGCACCGTACTGATTACCAAAACAAACGGCAGCATATGGCGCAGTGCTTTTCCTTTTCCGTAAAACCAGCAGATCAAAAGTGCCCCGGCGATATTGACGCCCCACAACAGCGCTCCTGCAATGATTTTTGTCATCAAAATATGCGTCGTCTCTGACTGTGTGATCAATGCATCCCAGGCTAAAGCAAACGTTCCGTATGTATTGGCCCATGCATGGCCAAGCAGCGTAATCATAACCGCCCACAAAGGTTTGACTCCCACAGCAATCAGAAGTGGCGCACACACAGCCACCGGAACGCCAAAGCCCGTAATTCCCTGAAGAAAACTGGCAAACAGCCAGCAAATCAACAGAATCAATACAAGTTCATCCTGTGTTTTTTTCTGAATCATCTGTTTGATGCACTGAAAAACGTCCGCATATTCCAGCATTTCATAAAGAAAAACTGCCGGCCAGATGACAATCAGGATATTCAGTGCACTGAATGCGCCCTTTGCAAGATCCATTCCCACAATAAACAACGATGATTTTCCAATCAGAAGTGCCGATGCTGCTGCAAAAAGAATCCCAAGAAACGCCGCACGTTCTGTCTTCATATGAAACACACTCATCGCCAGAAATAAAATAATAATAGGGCAGACCGCCCCAAACCAGATTCCGATACTCATGATTTTTCTACCTCTCAATCTTCTCCAAAACAGCAGATCATCCAACCTGCCGCCAGCCCATTTAATGCATCCAACCCCGAAGTATGACCTGTCTGAATAATTTGTTCCAGGCACTTTGAAATCGATTGTCCCGTTTTGCATAAACGCAAAAGCTGATGATAATTCTCCCCAAATTCTCCTTCGCACGCGCAAAGCAAATACTGCCTGCTGATATCATTTGTGTACATTGCCTGTCTTTTCACCATCTCCCGAAAATCCTCCAGTTCTTCCTCATCAAACGGAAAAGTTCCAGTCAGAAAGCCAAGCAGCAGACCTGTGACAAAATCATCCCCGGAAGGAGTCAGACCTACACCAAGCCCAATCAGTTCTTGCGCAATCCGGCCGAGCTCCTCCATCTTTCCCGGACGAACCGAAACATCCAAAAGCAGTGTTATTTTCTCCCGAAGAATTCCCGACATCAAATCATCCTTAGGATTTTTATTTCGAAAAACACTATCCGAAAATCCACCCAGATGACTGTATCGCATGATGACTTCTCTCATCTGCTGCAAAGCCAGACGCATCTGTTCTTTATTCAAGCTCCCTGTAATCTTCGGATTCCAGACTTCATTTTCTCCCACATTCCATCTGTACTTTCCAATGTGAATCTGTACTTCCTGCGACTCTGTCCACTGCATCTGAATTTCCTTTTTTTCTCTTACTGCATTTGCCAAACGTGCAAACTCCTCCTCATGCAGAGGAAGAGCCAACGACAAAGGTGTCAGAGAAATCGAATCGGGATGAAATGCAAGGATTCTGTTTTCTGCATAAATATTCACGGTTCGATGATATACAGAATGTACCTGCAGTCTTTTGTTTTGCCGCAGAAAGCACCCTGCCCAATCTGTAGATTTCATAAAATTCCTCCAATTTCTTGCAAAAAAATGCAAAATGTGGTGTAATAAGCTATTATGAACATGCTAACGGCCTGCGGGCTCTTTTCAAAAACAAAGGAAGGGATGTTTGCCATGAAACTTACATTAGACTGGCTTCTGACACAAAGCACACTACAAGGCCTGAAACTGCTGACCTGCCATTCACTCACTTCGACCCAGATCTGCGGCGTTAACATTATGGATAATCCGGATACCGTTCAGTGGATCAAGCCCGGAGAACTGATTCTCACGACCGGATATATTTTTGTTGGCCATACGGACTTACAAAAGCAGATACCCGCCGATCTGAAAAAAGCCGGCTGCGCTGCTCTGTGTATCAAGTCCAAACGTTTTTTTGACGAAATACCACCTGAAATACTGGAATCAGCAGAACAGGCACAGCTCCCGATCATTGAACTTCCCTACCAGTATTCTCTTTCTGACATTTCCGAAGAGATCAGCCGTCAGCTGTATCACCTTCAGTTTGAGGAAATTGCCAGCGAGCAGAGTCTGTTTAACGAACTGTTTAATGGATACTTTCAGAAAAAGCCCTTAAACGAACTGCTGGAGATTGTTGCGCGATATCTGGGCTGCCCTGTTTTCATTCTGGACAAACAGCAGCAAAATATCTGGTCTTCACAGTCCGAATTTGCTGTCCTTCCAGACGAAACGCCCTCTGCCGTTCTTCCTTTTTCCAATCCAAGATACTCCCTTTGTATCTATGACAAAACCAATCGCGAGCTTCCTGTGAGTACACTCACACATGTCGTAAAAATTCTGGATTTTTCCCGTGTAAATATAGGAATGCGAAGTTCCGGCAGACAAAATTATTACGATTCCTTTTTTCAATTTGTTATGAATGAAGAAAATTTCTCGGAAAGTACTGCCATACAGATCAGCGAATATTACGGCTTTCCTTATCCGTGTTCTGCTATCTGTGTGCTCCTGTCTGCCGCCAACAAACACACGCTTCACACACAGGAAGTTTCTGCCGAATGCCAGCGAATCCTGCATAATCTGTCCATTACCTTAAATTCGTATTTTCTCGCCTGGAATCAGAATCTGATCTGTCTTTGTTTTTTTGATGGAAAATCAAAATCTGCTTCCTATAACGCAAAATATTTTGTTGCATCTGCGCAAAAAGAGTTGTTCTTTCCTGTATTATTTGGCATCAGCCGCCCGATTCCAAGGAAATTGCCGGATGCATTTCAGGAAGCCTCCTTTATGCTTTCGCTTTCCCGCATTTTTCCGGATCAAACGGTATTCTTTTTCCAAGATTACCTGATTTTTCATCAGATTACCGCGCTTTCTGAAGATGAAAAAAACGAATTTTACACAATGACTGTCAAACCGCTTGTCGATTTCGACCGCGAAAATCACACCAGTCTGACAGAAACGCTTCAAAAATATTTTGAGTGCCATTTAAATTCAAGCCTTGCAGCCTCAAGACTGTATATCCACAGAAATACGTTTTTAAACCGCATGGAAAAAATACAATCTCTGATTGACTTCCATCCGGATGATCCGCACAATCTCTTCTCCATCTATTACGGACTGTGCATTTACCTGAGTCTGTCATAATTGAAAAAAGAAGGGGGTGTTCAAACACACCCCTTTGTTTTTTTGTTTTTTATGGTTCTTTATTTTGTTATTTTTCTGCGTTTTTATATACTTCCATGGCCGCAGCAACACCTTCTCCGACAGATACTTTCACGCCGTTTTGCAGCATGACTGCCTCGAGAGCGCCAAGCAGAATCAGGATGTTTCTCTTCTGGCTGGAATATCCCATATTTCCGATACGAAGAATTTTTCCATCCAAAGGGCCAAAGGATGTCGCAATCTCAATGCCAAAGTCATCCAGCAGCATACCACGAATTGCTTTTCCATCTGTGCCCTCTGGAATATTAATGGCAGTTACCACCGGCATCTTATGCTCCACATCTCCGAAAATGGACAGTCCCATCGCATTCAGACCAGCTGTCAATGCCTTGTCATTTAATTTATGTCTTGCCCAGCGCTCTTCCAGAGTTTCCTCAACGATGCAGCGCAGTGCTTCATGAACAGCATACTGCATGCTGGTTGCTTCTGTATGATGGTTCAGTCTTCTTGGGCTCCAGTAATCCTCCAGCTGTGCCAAATCCAGATAGTTGCTTGGAATTCCAGGTAAAGTTCCTGCTATATCATTTTCTGTGCGAATTCCTTTTTCCACTCTTTTTCTCTTGCTGACAATCTCTTCAATCTGTTTATTGTAAGTAATCAGCGCAGAACCTGACGGTGCAGAGACACATTTCTGTGTTCCGGAAATACAGGCAGATAACTTCCACTCGTCTACTTTGACCTCAGCTCCGCCAAGAGTAGCAACAGAATCCACAATCAAGAGTGCTCCATAGCGCTCACAAATCTCACCGATTTCTTTCAACGGCTGCATCATAGAAGTGGATGTCTCACCGTGAATGCAGGCAACTGCTTTGTAGCTGTTCTTCTTCAAAGCATCTTCGATTTCTTCCGGTGTAAATACAGTTCCCCATTCTCTCTCCAGAAGTGTAATCTCTGCTCCGCAGCGCTCCAGAATCTCTGCAAGAAGATAGCCAAAACGTCCAAATGCCGGAATCAAAACTTTATCTCCCGGACAGATAGCACCAGTAAGTACGGTTTCCAGACCACCTCTGGATGTCGTGTCTACCACATAAGTCTGTTTATTTTCTGTCTGGAATAAGTAACGCGCCATTTCCATTGTCTCATTCATAAGAGCTGTAAATTCCGGATCAAACTGTCCCAGAATGTGAGCACTCATAGCACGAAGTACACGCGGATCTGCCTCAACAGGTCCCGGAGTCATCAATGTACGCGGTGATGGATTGATTTCTTTGAATTTTCTCATAATATAATACCTTCCCTTCTAAAAAAGTTTTTATAGAGCTTTATCCAATAAATAACAAAATAGTCCCATGGAAAGACTGGCTCCTTCCTTGGAACTATTTTCTTTAATCTGACTCCATTATAAAAATTATTGTTTTATTCAACAATAGCTATCCTGCACATTTTTGTGATGTTTCACTGGACAATCTGCACATTATGAAAAGAGGTTATCTGTAATGACAACCTCCTTACCTTCTCCATTTCATTATCAAACTTTATACTGCTCAATGATACACTCGTGTTCTTTCGTCTTTACATCATAATTCACACCGACGAGCAGAAGATTTCCCTGATATTCCCTGAGGCTTTCGCAGTATTCCTTCTCTTTTATCTGATCAATGGCTCCTCTGACACTTTTGTTCCACTTTAATTCAACCACCAATGCCGGTTTATCCGGAAATTTTTTTCTTGGAATAAATACCAAATCCGCAAATCCCTTACCGCCTGCCAATTCTCTGTGAACCGTATAAAAGTTTCTTGCCGCATAAAGTGCAAGGGAGATTGTGTAGCTTAATGCATTTTCATCATTATACTGAATATGCGATGTCTCAAAATGTGCTTTTTTTATTCCTTCTGCCACCTGCGCAGGACGTTTCTGCCAAATCGCATGCAAGGTATCTGATGAACTTTTCAATGCTTTTGAAATTTCTCCCCAGTCAGATACGGAAATTGCATTTACATACTCTGCACGCACCTCACTGTTTGGTATAAATACGCATTTATTTTGATCATCATATCCCAAATACCCCAGATGAATCAACAGCGTAAGCACATCATCTTCTGTTCGAAAGGTCGCCATATCATTCGTAAAACTTCCTGTATTAACTGGTACTTTCTCTCCTGCAATCATACTGAGCACATCATCTTTTAATCCATCAAAATTCATATCAATATAAATCTGCAGCGCCTCAAACGTCTCCGTCTGATTCCAGTAATTTTCAATTTTGCCAAAACGCATACAATTTACAACGGAACGCGGACTATAAACAGAAGGGATTTCATCAAAAGAATATCCATCATACCAATTCTTCACTTCTTCCATATCCATACCATATTTCTGGCAAAGATCATTCACTTCCTCTTCTGTGAATCCTACATAGGAAGCCAATGGACCCGGGTTAATCATAGAAAACTCATCAAACATATTCAAAGCAGAATGCGTTCCATATTTTTTTACAGGGAGAATTCCAGTCATATATGACAGATGGATATATCCCTTATCTTTCATGAGATTGCGTAAAAAATCAAGATACGTTTCCTGTGCTTCTTTATCTGTTTTATACTCACGAAAAACACAGTCCCATTCATCAATGATGATCACAAACGGACACTTTGTTTTGCTATATATATCCTGTATCGTCCGTGCCAGATTCGTAGAATCAAAATAGCGAAAATCCGGATATTCCTCCAGCAACTCCCAAAGTACACTTTTTTGGAGAAGTTGAAGCATCTCTGACACGTCTTTGCTCTGACTTAAGAATTCCTGCATATTCAGAAAAATCGTATTATATTGATTCAAATGCTTCTCAAAATCCCTGCTGTCGGCAATTTCAAATCTGGAAAACAGTTCTTTTGCATCACATCCACGGCTATAATACGCGGCAAGCATCGACGCAGCCATAGATTTCCCAAAGCGACGCGGACGGCTCACACAAATATATCCCTGCATCGTATTGATCACGGAATTTGTGTACTTTAACAGTCCTGTTTTATCTACATAGATTTCGGAATTTACCATCTTATAGAAAGTTTCGATACCTGGATTTAAATAATTTCCCATTCTACTGCCTCCCGATGTACTTTGATTTCTTTTTTTATTATACATAAAAAAAACCGCTCCTGCAATCGCAGAAGCGGTAAGTTTCTTATATCAGGAATTAGTCCTGTACATATGGCATGATAGCCAGATGACGAGCTCTCTTGATAGCTACTGTCAGAGCTCTCTGATGTTTTGCACAGTTGCCTGTGATACGTCTTGGAAGAATTTTTCCTCTCTCAGATACGTATCTCTTTAATTTAGCAACATCCTTGTAATCGATCTCGTTGTTCTCTTTGCCGCAGAATACACAAACTTTTTTTCTTCTGCGTCCGCCTCTCTTCTTATATGGAGAGTCTGGTCTGTTACCTTTATCGTAAGCCATTTTTCATTCCTCCTACTTTATTCATTTGCGATGAAGTTTCCTCCGGTCATCAACCGAACGGCAGTTCCTCATCAATTCCATCCGGAATATTCATAAAACCATCTGCTGAAGCAGCACTTGGTGTCGGTGCAGCTGCGGAAGGTGCCGGTGCGGACGGGTGGGATGCAGCATACTGGTCACTTGCTGACTTGCTCTCTGCAAATTCCTGTTCCTCAACCACGACTTCCGTTGTATATACTTTCTGTCCCTCTCTGTTGGTGTAGCTTCCCGTCTGGATACGTCCGCTCACTACGATGCGGATTCCCTGATGGAAGTATCTCTCAGCAAACTCAGCAGCACGTCCGAATGCCACACAGCTGATAAAATCAGCAGTTGCCTCGCCGTCGCGTTTGAATCTTCTGTCTACAGCCAGGGTGTATCTGGCGATTGCCAGTGCGTTCTCTCCTGCGGAGTATCTCACGTCAGGATCTCTTGTCAAGCGTCCCATTAAAATTACTTTATTCATAGATGTACCTCATTTCTCAATGCTCGGTTTTGATAATCAAAATGGTGCTTTCTAAATTCAATTAAGAAATTAAGCCTCTTTGCTAACGACTAAGTATCTTAATACATTGTCCATGATACGCACGTGTCTCTCAACTTCTGCTGGACAAGCTGCATCTGCTTCAAACTGAATAAAGTAGTAGAAGCCCTCATGCATTTTCTGAATTTCGTAAGCTAATCTCTTCTTACCCCATTCTTCAACTTCTGTAATAGTACCATTGTAACGAGTAATATATCCTTTTGCTTTCTCTAATGTAGCTTCGCGAACCTCGTCTTCAACTTTGGCACTCAGAACCAATGCTAACTCATACTTGTTCATGTGTCTTTACCTCCTTACGGTCTTTTGGCCCCCTGACGATGCAGGGAACAAGGATACTTAAAATATATCACAACAATTTGGTATTCTACCATACTTTTCTTCGGATGTAAAGTAGTTCCCCAAAATTTTGTTATTTTTTCTGAAGCCCTCTCGTTCCTTTTTCCACCTGTTTGCGTGGAATCATGATCTGATGACCGCACCCCTCGCACTTCAAGCGAAAATCAGCACCCACGCGCAAGATTTCCCACTCATAGCTTCCGCAGGGATGCTTTTTCTTCAACTTTACCACATCCCCCACTTCATACACATATTTTTCCATAATCTTGTCTCCTGTTACTTTATCTGAATCTGGGAAAATACCTGCCCGATCGGTTCCTGAATCAACAGATCTGCCTGTCTGTCACGCGGCGTCGGAGCCTTATTGATAACCACCAGATGCTCTCCCTTAAAATAATCGATCAATCCCGCCGCCGGATATACTGCCAGAGAAGTTCCTCCGATGATCAGCACCTGTGCATTGGCAATCGCGCGCACAGATTTATTGATTGTATCATTATCCAGCCCTTCCTCATAGAGCACAACATCTGGCTTGATCATACCGCCGCATTCACATGCAGGAACACCTTCGCTCGACTTCATATACTGAAAATCATAGAATTTGCCGCATTTCATACAGTAATTGCGGTATACGGAGCCATGAAGCTCATACACCTCTTTGCTGCCCGCCATCTGATGCAGATTATCGATATTTTGTGTTACGACAGCACGAAGTTTTCCCGCGCGCTCCAGCTCGGCAAGTTTAAGATGGGCTGCATTTGGTTTTGCCGTATCACAGAGCATCTTGTCACGATAAAAACGATAAAACTCTTCCGGCTTTCTCATAAAAAAGGTGTGACTCAGAATTGTCTCCGGCGGATAATCATATTTCTGATTGTAAAGTCCGTCTACACTTCGAAAATCCGGAATGCCGCTTTCGGTAGACACGCCTGCTCCTCCGAAAAACACCAGATTGTCATAGCGGTCGATCAATTCCTGAAGTTTTGCAATTGCCTCGCTCATAGCTCTCTAACCTCCTTATCTAAAAAGAGAGACCGGCCTGCGCCAGTCTCCCTGTCTATTCTTCGATTCTTCTCAAAGGGAAAATCAAGCTTTTCCGTCAGATCCAAGAACGTTGATGATTTTGTGTTTTACAACTTCTTTTACGTTAGCACGGCCAACTTTCAGGTATTCACGTGGGTCAAATACTTCTGGTTTGTTCCACAGAACTTCACGAACACCAGCTGTTAAAGCCAGACGTAAGTCGGAGTCGATGTTAATCTTGCAAACTGCAGATTTAGCAGCCTGACGCAGCATATCTTCCGGAATACCAATAGCGTCTGCCAGATTTCCGCCGTTAGCCTGGATAATCTTAACGTATTCCTGAGATACGGAAGATGCTCCGTGAAGAACGATTGGGAAGTTCGGGATACGTTTTGTGATCTCATCCAGAATGTCAAAACGAAGCTGTGGTTTCTGACCTGGTTTGAATTTGAATGCACCGTGGCTTGTTCCGATTGCGATAGCCAGAGAGTCAACACCTGTACGGCTAACGAACTCTTCTACCTCATCCGGCTGTGTATACATAGCATCATCAGCAGAAACCTTTACGTCGTCCTCAACACCAGCTAATTTTCCAAGCTCAGCCTCTACTACAACGCCTCTCTCATGAGCGTACTCTACAACCTGTTTTGTAATCTCGATGTTTTTCTCAAAATCATAGTGAGAAGCATCGATCATAACAGATGTGAATCCACCGTCGATACAGGATTTACATGTCTCGAAGTCTGGGCCATGGTCTAAGTGAAGAGCGATCGGAATGTCATTCTCGATCAGAGCAGCTTCTACTAATTTTACAAGGTATGTGTGGTTTGCGTAAGCACGTGCACCTTTGGATACCTGCAGAATGATTGGGGATTTTAACTCTCCGGCTGCCTCTGTGATACCCTGAACGATTTCCATGTTGTTCACGTTGAATGCTCCGATTGCATATCCGCCTTCGTAAGCTTTCTTAAACATTTCGGTTGTTGTTACTAATGCCATTTGTCCTACATCCTTTCCTAATTAAAAAATATATTTATAAGTTTGTTATAACTTAAACTTATCGTGATTATTTGCGGTAAGCAAATGCCGGAAGTCCATCTTCTCCCATCGGAACATCTACTGTGCCCTGTACCAGCGGAGCTGCATACTCAATGAATTCAGGTCCGATATCAGAACCGCCCTCTGTGATCCACTCAAGGGGAACACCTTTCTCTTTGTTGCAGATCTCATTGACATCTTCCAGTCCGCAAACCAGTTTATATGGTGCATTGCTCTCTCTTACGAAAGAAATCATCTTGCCGGTTTCACCCTTCAGCGCTGCCTGTACACCAAATTTACCAGCCATAACAGCTTCCTGCTGATCTGCTGCAGACATCATAGTAGAAGAGCATCTCTGGCTTACATTTAATTCTACGGAACGAGCTTTCACGCCCAATTTATTACGAACGAGGTTCTCCAGATATTTTCCGCATCCTGCCAGCATCTTATGTCCGAAATTATCCACTCCGACAGAGCTGTCATATTCACAGATAAAGGTACCTTCTTTATCATGAATACCCTCAGATACACATACGATAACATTGCAGTTTTTCTCAAATGCAGCTTCTACTTTAGCAAGGAACTCATTCTCATCAAATGCAACCTCTGGAAGGTAAATCAGAAGAGGATTGTCCCCCACATATTTTCTTGCCAGCACGCTCGCTGCTGTCAGCCAGCCTGCATGACGTCCCATAATCTCGATGATCGTAACCGATTTTTTCTCGTATACATTCGCGTCAATCGTAATCTCACGAACGGTGGTAGCCACATATCTTGCAGCACTTCCAAAGCCAGGTGTGTGGTCTGTCAGCACCAGGTCATTGTCAACAGTCTTCGGCTCACCTAATACGATGATATCGCTTCCAACTTTCTGTGCATAGCGAGACAGCTTGCTTACAGTATCCATGGAGTCATTTCCCCCGATATAGAAGAAATATCCAATGTTCATCTCCTCAAATTTTGCGAACAATTTTGGATATACTTCGTCATCCAAACTCTCAGGAAGCTTGTAACGGCAAGATCCCAGATATGCACCCGGGGTATTTTTGAGCATTTCCAATTTTTCACCAGGAAGAGCCTCTGTAAACTCCAGAGTTGTTCCATTCAAAAAGCCCTCAATACCATTCACCATACCATACACATGCTCAATTTCCTCCGGATGAGCAAGTGCCTCTGACACAACGCCGTACAAACTGCTGTTGATTACGGCTGTTGGTCCGCCTGACTGTCCTACAATCAGATTCTTTTTACTCATAATGTCCTCCTACTAGTGAAATATCTCAATATGCTTCAAGTGTACCACATTTTGTACAAAAAGGGAACTGTATTTTTTGTATGAATTTATTTAAACACCTGTGAGTATGATTCTTTTTTATCCGATCAATACTTCCTTCCCACGAAAAGCAAATCCATATGTCCGGATTCTCTCCTTCGGGATTCCTCTTGCTATGAGCTGTGCTGCATACTGTTTTTCTTCGATTTGACGTAGCGCACTTTGCACAGTATCTTTCAGAGACTCCTCATCCTCGGAATCATGCACCTTAAATTCCAGAATGATTGCATCATCCTCCGAATTTTTCGGTTCCAGCATCACATCATATCTGCCAAAACCACTTTCCCGATTCGAGGTGATGACATACCGATTCTGCAAATCTACAATAAGTCCGAGCACAAATCCATGATAAAAACGCTCCGGTTCTTCGTAAGATGGATTTTTTCCAGTATCAAAATAACTGAATGTGTGCAGTGCTACCTGATTCATATACACATTCATTGCTTTTCGATCACCGGCAAGCAGTGCCTTAATAAATGCATTGCGAGGAGCCTTTACTCCCGAAAACCAGCCTCTCACCATTCCCTCAAACATCCTTTGTACTTCATAATTCGTAAGAGCCAGTTCATACATCTGTTCTGCTCCAGGCGCTAAGAATTCCAGATCATCATAAGAAAGAATCTTGAGATAACCGCTGGCCACCAGAAGACTCCAGATTCCTTCTTCGTTATCATCCAACTGATTGTAAACAATCTGTTCCTCAACGGAAGTCTGTATGGTATCACCCCCCAGCAATACCTCAAATTTTTCTTTTATATC
>JAUNPJ010000024.1 GCA_030536755.1 Eubacteriales bacterium
CGAAAACTGTGCCGTTTGAAAGTGTTCCGTTGACCAGGAAAGTGGTGCACATACGCCCCCCCCCCCCCGACAACAGGAAGTTGTTTTGTTTTCATTTTTCATTAGTTTATTTTTCTTTTTTTCGTTCTTGACTTTTCCACTGCTAGCCTTTATACTTAAAAGAAGGATAAAAGTCTATACGGGATGTAAATAGAAATCACTGGTTTTTAGAGAGTATATTACACTAATGTAGTCTGTAAAAACTGGTGACTTTTTTATGCATAGAAATATGCAGAAAATCCCAGTGATCTATTTATTTTATTTTTTATTTTTATGGAGGTAACATCATGAACAAAGGAACTGTTAAATGGTTCAACGCAGAAAAAGGTTATGGATTCATTACTGGAGAAGATGGAGCTGACGTATTCGTTCATTTTTCTGCAATCCAGGGAGAGGGATTCAAGACCTTAGAAGAAGGACAGGCTGTATCTTATGATTTGACAGAAGGCGCTCGCGGAATGCAGGCTGCTAATGTTCAGAAATTATAATATATCTTAGGTCTCAAAAAGGGATGGAAACCGAAGGTTCCATCCCTTTTATGTTAATAATAATCTTAATTCATTTTCAGTAATTTTTATTCTGCTGTTTCTGAGTCCAATCCTAACATATACTCATCAATCGCACTCGCATCCATGACAGTCTCTGTCACTTTCGCGTCCTCACTCTTTTGCACCTGTCCATATACAGAATATCCCAGCCATCCGATAATTGCCACGATCACAAGAGCTGCTGCTGTCTTCTCAAGAAGCAGCATACGTTTTTCTTTCTTCATAATCTTTTCACGGTTGGCTTTCTTTTTTTTATATTCATCTACTTTCTTCTGGCTCATAAATAATTACGCCTCCTTCTGTCAAACATCGTTTTATCATTATACTACAAACATCTGCAAAAGAAAAGAGGCATTAGAAATCCACGTTCCTCCGCCTCAATGAATTCATATTGGTTCTTATACTGCTACGATGACGCCGCCGTCATTGGCATACATACTGCTGACGCCTTTTGTGTCAAGGATAATGATATCTTTCAGTTTCATACGTTCCAGAATTGCTTCCTTCAAAATCTCCGCGCGCTCCGGACAATTGCAGTGGGAAATAGCAAGCACTTTATTCTCACTGTCTGTCGTTTTCTGAATGATAAAATCTACCATCTTCACTAATGCCTTGTTCATACCTCTTGTCTGGCCAAGCTGGCAGATGGTTCCCTCATCCGTGGATCCCATGACAGGCTTAATCTTCAGCGCAGAGGCTACAAGACCTTTCACCAGACCGAGACGTCCATTTTTGCGCAGCGTCTCAAGATTCTCCAATACAAAGAATGTGTGCTGCGTCTCAATATACTTCTCTACGACAGCAACCGTCTCCTCAAACGGAAGTCCTGCTTCCTCACACTCCACAATCTTCAGGGCAATCAAAGTCTCTCCGATGGATGCAGACCTGGAATTAAATACATGCACCTTCACATCCGGATGTTCTTCCTGAAAGAGATTCTTGCCGAGAATCGCACTGTTGTAAGAACCGCTCAGTTCCGCAGATAAAGTCACCGCATAGATATGTTCTGCCTCACACTCGTACGCCTTCATATAGCGCTCCGGAGACGGGCAGGATGACTTCGGACAGTTTGGGCTGTCCGCTACTTTTTTCAAAAAGGATGCCTGATCAAACGTGGCATCATCTATAATATCTTCCCCCTCTACTGTTAAAACCAGGGGAACGGATTCAAATTTTTCATCATCTCTAAATTTTTCCGGCAGCTCACAGCAGCTGTCCACCACAATTTTATATTTCATATCGTCCTCTTTTCCATTATATGTAGTATTGAATACCACATATATAGTAACATATGCATACCTGTTTGAAAAGGGGATTCTAAAAAGTTTTTTAATATTTGCATCAAAAGATATGGGCTTTTCAAAAAATATGCTTTATAATACTGAATCAGGAGGATTTTTTTCAATGATTGCACTTACCATACTAGACCAAAAAGATTTTATGAACCGACTGCTTCTGGGCGATATCTTCGACGCATTCTGGCTGTCCGAAGCATCGATCACCACCTACAACACCTTCACGATTGACGGCACTCTGCACAAAGATTTCTTTGAAGCCCCTGTCCAGGAGGCACTTGAGCGCAGCCGCCGCACCTGTTCTCTCTGGAAAGAGATAAAACCTTTCTGCTTTTCTTTCATGAAGGGGAAACATACACCTTTGCATTTTAAAATCGTATTTCAGTTATCCAGAATGAATACGGACAGAGCCGTTGAAGAAAGCGGTGTTCCATTAAACTGCGATGATGTCAGCGGCCTTTATCTGAATCTTCAATACAATGGCAGCGTTCTGACCTGCACAACAGGAACTTCCCTTCGCATTTTTACCATGGATAAAACCTTTGACACTGTATGGGACAACATGGTTCTCACCTTTTTCAAACAACATGGGATTGCATTTGAACAATTTTAATCTTTTTTTGCAGCTTTCTTTTATCTTTTCGCCATTTTTGTTAGCACTCATCAAAAAAGAGTGCTGATTTTTTCTTGACAAGTTGTTCTAGTAGGAGTAGAATACAGTTATTGAACAAACACGGATTTTGTCCGTAAATATATATTAAGGAGTGAATTATATGGCAGCAAAACATGGCAGCTTATCTATTAACAGTGACAACATTCTTCCAATTATTAAAAAATGGCTGTATTCCGATCACGATATTTTTGCACGTGAGATGGTTTCCAACGGATGCGATGCGATCACAAAACTCAAAAAACTCGAGGTAATGGGTGAATATGATTTCCCGGATGGTTACAAACCGATGGTTCGCGTGATCGTCAATCCAGAAGAAAAAACTTTGAAATTCATCGATAACGGTATCGGTATGACTGCAGATGAGGTTGAAGAGTATATCACACAGATTGCCTTTTCCGGTGCTACACAGTTCCTGGAGAAATACAAAGACAAAACAACGGATGACCAGATGATCGGTCATTTTGGTCTTGGTTTCTACTCTGCATTTATGGTAGCAGATGAAGTTCATATTGATACACTTTCTTATCAGGCAGGCGCTGAGGCTGTTCACTGGGAATCTGACGGCGGTACGGAATACGAAATTTCTGACTGCGACAGAACAGAGGTTGGTACCGAGATTACCCTGTTCCTCAATGAGAACAGTCTGGAATTTGCCAACGAATATCGTATGAGAGAAGTTCTCGAAAAATACTGCTCTTTCATGCCGGTAGAGATTTTCCTGTCCAAAGCTAATGCGCCTCAGGAATACGAGACCATCGATGAGGCTGACCTTCGCGAGGATGATGTCGTTGTTGAGCATATCCATGAGGATGCAAAGACCGAAGAACGCGAAAATGAAAATGGAGAGAAAGAGACTGTTGAAATCTCTCCTGCCAGAGAAAAAGTAAAAATCAACAAACGTCCCGTATCCTTAAGTGATACCCATCCGCTGTGGACCAAACATCCAAACGACTGCACAGACGAAGATTACAAAGAATTTTACCGTAAAGTATTTATGGATTACAAGGAGCCTCTGTTCTGGATCCATCTGAACATGGATTATCCGTTTAACCTGAAAGGTATCCTGTACTTCCCGAAAATCAACACAGAATACGATTCCATCGAGGGAACGATCAAACTGTACAACAACCAGGTATTCATCGCTGACAACATCAAAGAAGTCATTCCTGAGTTCCTGCTCCTGCTCAAAGGTGTGATCGATTGTCCGGACCTTCCTCTGAACGTATCCAGAAGCGCTCTGCAGAACGATGGTTTTGTAAAGAAAATTTCTGAGTACATCACAAAGAAAGTTGCTGACAAGCTGATCGGTATGTGCAAGACTCAGAGAGAATCCTATGAGTCCTACTGGGATGACATCAGCCCATTCATCAAATTCGGCTGCATCAAGGATTCCAAGTTTGCAGAGAAAATGGATGATTATGTATTGTTCAAGAATCTGGACAACAAATACCTGACTCTGGAGGATTTCATCAAAGAAAACAAGCCGGAGGAAGCAGAGGAAGCGGCACCGGAAGTTGTGGACAGCGAGACGGAAGAACCGGTTACAGAAGAGACCGACAAAGATGATTCCGAAGAAAAAGAGCCGAAGAAAACAACCTTATACTACGTTACGGATGAAGTACAGCAGAGCCAGTACATCAATATGTTCAAGGATGCCGGCAAAGATGCTGCGATCTTGCATCACAATATTGATACTTCTTACATCACGCATCTGGAAAGCAAAAATGACACTATCGCATTCAAACGCATCGATGCCGATGTGGAAGAAAGTCTCAAGGATGAGGAAAGCATTGACGAAGAGACAACTAAGAAATTAACCGATCTGTTCCGCAAAGCACTCTCCAACGACAATCTGGAAGTAAAAGTAGAAAATCTGAAGAACGAAAACATTTCTTCTATGATGACATTGTCAGAAGAAAATCGCCGTATGCAGGATATGATGAAGATGTACGGTATGGCAGGTATGGATCCATCCATGTTTGGCGGCAGCCAGGCATTGATTCTGAACGGCAAAAATGCACTTGTTCAGTATCTGGCAGACCACCAGGACAGCGACCATGCAGATCTCATCTGCCAGCAGCTGTACGATCTGGCTATGATCAGTCATAAACAGCTTACTCCAGATGAAATGACAAAATTTATCGCAAGAAGCAATGAGATTATGATGCTGCTCACCAAATAAAGCTGGTGGGACATGGGGACAGGTCTGTGTCCGGGTTTTCCGGACACAGACCTGTCCCCTGTCTCACATTCTTTTTAAAATACTTTCCGCCACGCTGAGTCCGTTTTCACTGGCCTTCTGTAATCCTCTCTTCAGCGAGGAACCGTCAACGATGGCACGCAGTCCATGGATACTGGTCTCAAAATCTGTATCCACCACCACTTTGTTGGAATAGAATTTCACTTCTACTCCGTAAAGCAGTGTCTCATCACTGGCAATACCAGGTGTCACCTTATCCAGCGCCTCAATCATCTCTTCAATATCCACCATGATACGGTGAGGAAGAACAAGAGACAAATCCCCCGGCACTGCATCCTTCAGCGTCGGAATCAGATTATTTCTGCAAAGACGTTCCTCTGTGGTACGTCTTCCCCTCTTGAAATCTCCGAACGTCTGCACCAGTATCTTACCTCCACACAGCATATTTCCCATCTGTGCGATCTGCTTGCCGTACTCAATCGGACTGTTAAACGGCTTGGTAAAGTTCTTTGACACCAGAAGCGCAAAGTTCGTATTGTTTGTCTTATACTCTTTGGATTTGTAAGCATGTCCGTTGACAACAGCCAGTCCGTTCTCATAATATTCCGTCGCCACTTCACCGGAAGGATTGGTACAGAAGGTACGCACTTTATCATCAAACGTCGGTGTGTAATACACCAGCTTAGCCTCATAAAGATTCTCATTCAGAAACTGCATCACTTCATCGCGCACTTCCACACGCACGCCGACATCTACCGTTCCAACCTCCGTCTCAATTCCATGATCCTGACAGATATGGCTGAGCCAATCAGCACCCTCGCGTCCCACCGAAGCCACAATTTCCCGTGCGTAATAAGTGGCTCCTTTATCTGTGACAACACCAACAGCCTGCCCGTTTTCAATAAGAATATCTGTCACCATAGTTTGAAACAGCATCTCTACGCCTTCTTTTTCCAGATGCTCCTGCAGCCGCTGGTAAATCTTATATCCTTCTTCTGTTCCCAGATGGCGGATTGGACATTCGATCAATTTGAGATTTGCCTGAATCGCTCTGCGGCGGATCTCACGGATCTCCGCCTCTTTATCCACTCCATAGACGCTCGTATCCGCACCAAACTTCAGATAGATATCATCTGACTCCTTTATCAGTTCCACAGCCCTGTCATACCCAAGAATCGCAGGAAGATTGCCTCCTACATCCGGAGACAGCGAAAGCTTGCCGTCGGAAAATGCACCTGCTCCCGCAAAGCCTGTCGTGATGGAACACGGCTGACAGCCAACACATTTTTTTGTTTTTCTCTTCGGACACTGACGTTTTTCAATCGAGCGGCCTTTTTCAATCATCAACACTTTCAGATCCGGTCTTTTTTCTTTCAGACGATAAGCACAGAAAATACCTGACGGACCTGCCCCAATAATAATTACATCATAGCTCATTTACATCCCTCACAGTTCAAATGGATTTGTCTCTCATAGATATCATTATGCTCTATTTTCAGGTCGCCATTCAAAAAGCTCTTACGCATTTGCCAGTGCCTGCTCCAGATCCGCAATGATATCTTCCACATTCTCAATACCGACAGAAAAACGGATCATTCCCGGAGAAACACCTGCCTCTTTGAGCTGCTGGTCATTGAGCTGACGATGTGTATGGCTTGCCGGATGCAGCACCATTGTCTTAGCGTCTGCCACGTGGGTTGCAATCGTTGCCAGCTTCAGGCTGTCCATAAAACGCACAGCTGCTTCTCTTCCACCCTTTAACTCAAAGGAAATCACACCACAAGTTCCTTTTGGCATATATTTCTTTGCCAACTCATGATATTTGTCTCCCTCAAGTCCCGCATAAATCACGCTGGATACTTTCTCATGGTTATTCAGATAATGGGCCACTCTGTCCGCATTGTAGCAGTGACGTTCCATACGAAGAGCCAGTGTCTCCAAACCGACACTCAGCAGAAAACAGTTCTGCGGGGAAGGAATCGAACCCAGGTCACGCATCAGCTGTACTGTTGCCTTTGTAATATAGGCAGCTTTTCCAAAACGCTCTGTATAAACAACACCGTGATAGGACTCATCCGGCTGTGTCAGTCCATGATACTTATCTCCATAGGCATTCCAGTCAAAATTACCACTGTCTACAATCGCACCGCCTACCTGCATCGCATGTCCATCCATGTATTTGCTGGTGGAATGTGTCACAATATCAGCTCCCCACTCAAACGGACGGCAGTTCACCGGTGTCGCAAATGTATTATCCACGATCAAAGGCACTTCATGGTCGTGCGCCAGTTTTGCAAATTTTTCAATGTCAAGCACTACCAGAGCCGGATTCGCAATTGTCTCCGCGAACATAACCTTAGTATTCGGACGAAACGCTTTCGCAATCTCTTCTGCCGGATCATCCGGATTTACGAATGTGCAGTCAATACCGAGCTTTTTCATCGTAACGCCAAAGAGATTGAAGGTTCCTCCGTAGATGGTAGATGCTGCTACGATATGATCACCGGCCTCGCAGATATTAAACACGGCATAGAAGTTTGCCGCCTGACCGGAAGAAGTCAGCATACCTGCCACACCACCCTCTAAAGCTGTGATTCTGGCAGCCACCGCATCGTTCGTCGGATTCTGAAGACGAGTATAGAAATATCCCTCCTTCTCCAGTGCAAATAACTGTCCCATATCATCTGTAGAATCATATTTAAATGTTGTACTCTGTACAATTGGAATCATGCATGGCTCACCCTGTTTTGGAGTGTAACCGGCACGCACACATTTTGTTTCAATCGAATAGTCTTTCATCATTATTTTCCGCCTTTCTGTGAAATCGTTCTCGAATAAGTATAGCATAGATTCCTGTTTTTTACAAAAAAATAAGAGCGTCTCCGCTCTTATTTCTGAATATAAAAAGTGCCTGGTTCCGGAATCGAACCAGAGACACGAGGATTTTCAGTCCTCTGCTCTACCAACTGAGCTAACCAGGCATTTCTTAATCACGAATGTTAGTTTAACACATTCCAGTGCAAAAATCAACAGTATTTTTCAAAAAATTTACAAAATTTGTAAAACAGAAAAAATTCCCGGCAGCCGCAGCTTTGCAGTCACCGGGAATCCATGTGTTACTCTTGCAATAAATATACATCTGTGTAGAACACGCCCTTGGCATCTCCTTCTTCATGTGTCGCAACATAAATGTCGATGCAGTTATCGACAATTGCACCGCCACAGTCTTCCGCCACATAAACCTGCCCGTTGATCACAACTTTCGATCCATACGGAATCTGGCTTGGATTGACCGCAATCGTATGGTTGGTCTGCGCCGTGACACCTGTGGAGGTGATACCGTTTGCCCATGGGCCGCAGCAGATGCTGCACGGACAATAATGTGTGATACGAAAGAGTCCAAGCGGCTTTAGATTGGCATCAGCAGATACCTGCACTGCCTCGCCCTGGAGTACCCCCTGCGCATTGGTACTGCTGATTTCCTGAGAAATCTCCTTCGAGGCTTTTGCCCAGATACTCTCACTGTCACCCGGCTGCAGAACTGCCTCTCCTTCAATCATATCGTCTTCACCTGTAGCATTTGTCGCATTTCCAGCCGTTCCTGCTTTGTTCTCTGCAAGAACACTGTTTGGCACAAAGCCTGTCAATTCCTCTCCCTGCGCATTTTCAAATCGAATACGGCTCCACTCATTGCTGCAGACACCAGTGCACACCACTTCTTCATTCTCTACGATGTTTCCTATTGAAAGTCCGTCTCTCATTCCCGGAAAATCCAGCACCTCTGATGCCTCCACAACACGAAGCGTTTCTTCCATCTCCGTCAAAAGCTCCGTGTCTGACAGATAATAAGATTCTGCATATCCATATACCTTTTTGCCGGCGGCATTTTTGACCAGTAATTTACTCCATCCATTGTCACAAAGTCCGACACGGCTGACTTTCTGTCCGAAAGACAGTGTTACGATTGTTGCTGCGTCTGCATCCGGAGATTCCTTGACTGCCAGAGTTGCTGCCTGCGTATACGCTGGTTCCACCATGACGACCATTTTGCCGATATTTCCCTTACTATCAGCAAAATTCTGATTCACCACCAGCTCACTTTCCTGATTTAATTTATCCACAGCCCCCTGATAATCCAAAGTTGCTCCCATCACAATCTGGGAAAAAGCGATTGTCATCGTCATCACTACCGCTGTAAAAATTTTTTTCTTCAAAATTACTACCTCTTTTCTGTTTTCAGAGAAAAATTGCTTTCCTTGCTCCCCTGATTTTACTATACTATCGCCCATCTGAAAAGCTTTTTTCACATTTTTTTCAATTTTTTTTAATTTTTCTATTGACAAACGGAGCAAAGTAATGTAGAATCAATTTTGTTGTTGAGGACAACACAAAAACAAAACAGAATATGCGGGTGTAGTTCAATGGTAGAACACTAGCCTTCCAAGCTAGATACGTGGGTTCGATTCCCATCACCCGCTTATGCGTGAGTGGCTCAGTTGGTAGAGTACGACCTTGCCAAGGTCGGGGTCGCGGGTTCGAGCCCCGTCTCACGCTCTGAAAGATTCATACATCTGTATGAATCTTTTTTTATATCCAAAACATTGTACAAAGAAAAGACCGCATCGGTCAGCGATCTTTTTCCCCACTTCTATTTTTCATTTTCACTGTGACAGCCGCCGCACCCCGGACATCCATCGCCCGATGCCAGCATTACGCCAGCTCCAAGTACGCTGTCAATGGAACAAATCGCCTGAGAAGAAATTCCTTCTTTACTTCCGGTAAATCCAAGTCCCTCTTCTGTCGTTGCCTTAATATTGATCTGGTTCTCCTCCAGATGCAGAGTTCTGGCAATGTTTTTCCTCATTTCAGGAATATGCGGTGCCATTTTCGGTGCCTGTGCAATAATCGTGGCATCTATATTATTAATGACGTATAGATTCTCTTCCAGAAGATCTCTGACGTGCTCTAAAAGCTTCAGACTGGAAATTCCTTTATAGTTCTCATCGGAATCAGGAAAATGTTTTCCAATATCTCCCAGAGCGGCTGCACCGAGCAGTGCATCCATAATCGCGTGAAGCAGGACATCTGCATCGGAATGTCCCAGAAGTCCTGTCTCATGAGGAATCTCCACTCCTCCAAGAATCAGTTTTCTTCCCTCTACAAGACGGTGTACATCGTATCCCATTCCTACTCTCATGGTTTTTTCCTCTCTCTTCTATTCTGCCTGTTTGTCCGATTCAATGATACGCAGCGCAAGTTCGGCGAGAAGAAGCGCGCAAATCAATTTCTCACAATCATCCGGATCTCCCTCACTGATTCCGTCCATACAGTTTGCCGCCTGCTTGACTGCACTCTTCGCTTTCTTCAAAATTGGCAGATCATCCCACTCATCCTTATGGTTTTTCTGCCACTCCTTGAGTTTGACATAGCTCTCGCTCAATCCAGACATTCCGGAAGCATTCAAACTTTCCGGTGCATGCGAAACAATATCCGTATCCGCGATCACACAGATTGGCTCTGCCGCTTTTGCCCTGTATACTTTCCCGTCATATACCATCTCTGCTGCATCACTGAGGAAACCGCCCTCGCTTGCTGCGGTAGGAACCGATACGACAGGAATTCCCTCTTCGTACGCAATATAACGGCTCAGATCATGAATGGTTCCGGAGCCGACAGCAAGGATCAGATCCATATCCTCCACACGATTGGCACGGATGATCTCTACTGCTGTTTCATCTGCAAGAAGCCCCTCCGCTTCCATCATAATCACTTCACAGCGATCATAGATATTCTCCATGATTTCCTCTGTTGCTTCAAATGTATTCGTATCACAAATGATTACTGGGTGAATGTATTTCCTCAGGAACCCACTTTCCATCAACTCTTCCAGATAACCAACTGCGCCTTCCTCAATAACAATCTCCCGCAGCGCATCATGACCATCCGGCTTGCACGAGCGGGGTTGGTCTACTTCACTCAAATCAATCTTCATTATGTAATGCCTCCTAAAAAATTTAATGTGATTCATTCTTCTGAAATATTATACACGATAATCTTTTTTATGGCAACGCCTAATCTGGCATTTCCCACGCTCCGTATTTTTGGATAAAGAAAAGAAGCTCCCTCAGAAGCTTCTTTTCATAGAAAAAAGGAAAAAGGTATATCAAATAAAATACCGATACTGTCTTAATTATTTATTTCCCTGTCCATAATATGCATTCGCACCATGTTTTCTGAAATAGTGCTTGTCCTGCAGACACTGTGGTGCCGGAGCACAGTGAGGATTGATTGTTTCACAGTGTGCTGCCATCTTGGCAACCTCCTCCAGTACTACCGCATTATGAACAGCCTCATGTCCGTCTTTACCCCATGTAAAAGGACCATGATTTTTACAAAGTACACAAGGTACTGCATCTACATCGATCTCTTCCTTCTGGAAGTGCTCTACGATCAGCTTTCCTGTGTTTGTCTCATAATCTTCCAGCTCTTCTGCTGTCAGATTTCTGACACACGGAATCTCACCATACATATAGTCTGCATGAGTTGTTCCATAGCATGGAATGCTTCTTCCTGCCTGAGCCCAGCTTGTAGCCCAAACAGAATGTGTATGTACAATTCCTCCAATGCTTGGAAATGCCTTATATAATTCGCAATGTGTTGCTGTATCAGAAGAAGGATTCATGTCACCCTCGATCTTGTTCATATTCAGGTCCATAACGACCATGTCTTCTGGTTTCAGTTTGTCATAATCCACACCGCTTGGCTTGATTACAAAATATCCTGTCTCACGGTCGATCGCACTTACATTTCCCCATGTAAATGTAACAAGGCCGTATTTTGGCAGTTCCATATTGGCTTCATATACTTTTTGCTTCAGTTCCTCTAACATGTTCTTTACCTCTTTCAGTTAACTTTATTATTTTGTACACTCAATCGCTTTCTGCTCTACCGGCAGACCTGCTTTGAATCTCTCGATAAATTTCTCAAAACCTTCCATATCTTCCGGTACAGGATCAATCTTTGTTCCCTCGTCACCTGCAAATACTTTCTCAGAAAGATATGCTGCTAAAGTCTCGCCTTCCGCTTTTTTCAGCATATATGCTGCCAGAACTGCGATGCCCCATGCGCCGCCTTCTCCTGCTGTCTCCATCAGGGATACCGGTGCGCTCATAGCCGCTGCCATGATTCTCTGTCCAACGACCGGTGTCTTAAACAGACCGCCGTGTCCAAGAATCTTGTCAATTTTTACATGCTCTTCTTTTACAAGAATATCCATACCGATCTTAAGTGCACCAAGTGCAGCGTAAAGATGTGTTCTCATAAAGTTTGCCAGGTTGAACTTGCTGTCCGGTGTACGCACGAACAATGGTCTTCCCTCTGTGATCGGGATGATGTTCTCTCCTGAATAGTAACCATAGGAAAGAAGATCGCCACAGTCGGCATCACCTTCCAGCGCCTTGTTATATAATACAGAAAACAGCTTGTTCATGTCAACCTCAATTCCGAAGCTTTCTGCAAATTCTTTAAAAATATTTACCCATGCATTTAAGTCAGAAGTACAGTTGTTTGCATGTGCCATCGCTACCAGATCACCGGACGGTGTTGTAACCATGTCAATCTCTTCATGTACTTTGGAAAGTTCTTTCTCAAGAACGATCATCGCAAATACAGAAGTTCCTGCAGATACGTTACCAGTTCTCTGTGCAACGCTGTTCGTAGCTGCCATTCCGGTACCTGCATCACCTTCCGGAGGACACATCGGAACACCAGCCTGCAGCTGACCTGTTACGTCAAGAAGCTTAGCACCTTCCTCGGTCAGAGCACCTGCATCTTCACCGGCAACAAGCACTTTTGGCATCAGCTCATATACATTGCTCCATCCAAAGCCTTTGTCTGCAACCAATGCATTGAATTTATCGATCATGCCTGCATCATAGTCTTTTTTGTTCACATCAATCGGGAACATACCGGATGCATCGCCAACACCAAGAACTTTCTGTCCAGACAGTTTCCAGTGGATATATCCAGCCAGTGTAGTAAAGTAAGCGACATCCTTCACGTGCTCTTCGCCGTCCAGAATACACTGATACAGATGTGCGATACTCCATCTCATAGGAACGTTATACTGGAACAGTTCTGTCAGTTCTTTGGCAGCCTTTCCTGTATTTGTGTTACGCCATGTGCGAAACGGTACGAGAAGCTCGTCATTTTTGTCAAACGCCATATATCCATGCATCATGGCACTAAATCCCATTGCCCCAATCTTCTGGATTCCAACGCCATATTTTGTCTTCACATCCTCCAGCATCTTGCCGTAGCAATCCTGCAAACCTGTCCAGATGTCGTCTAATGTATAAGTCCAGATTCCATTGTCCAGTCTGTTCTCCCAGTCATGTGCACCAGACGCAATCGGTGTATGGTCTTCCCCGATCAAAACAGCTTTGATTCTTGTGGAACCAAACTCAATTCCCAGCATTGTATTTCCATTTTCAATTGCCGCCTTTACAGCAGTAACATCCATTCCCATAAGATAAAATCCTCCTGTCTCTTACATTTATCAATCAATTTCTATTGTACACCAAAATCTTATCTGTAGCAAATAGAATTCCATCTTAATTCATTTTTCAGTGTGCGAATATCTGTATTCTTATCGATGACAACACTTTCAATACCCATTGCATCTGCCCAGTCAACCATCTGCTCTACAGACAGGTCATAAGAGAATGCTGTATGATGTGCTCCGCCTGCATAAATCCATGCTTCTGTACCAACCTGCATATTTGGCTCCGGAGTCCAGAATGCCTGAGCTACCGGCAGATGCGGCATTGGTTTCTCAACCTTCTTGCAGTTTACTGCATTAATGATCAGACGGAATCTGTTGCCAAGGTCGATCAGGGATGTTGCAACACCTTTGCCCTCTTTTGCGGAGAATACAAGTCTTGCAGGATCTTCTCTGTCACCCATAGAAAGTGGCTGAACTTTGATTCCAATCGGGCCGTCAGCGATAGATGGGCAGATTTCCAGCATATGAGCCTGGATGATACCCTCTTTTCCAGGAACCAGATTGTATGTATAATCTTCCAGCATAGAAGTACCTTTTGCGTTTGGTACGTTTGCTGTCATGATCTTCATCAGACGAACCATTGCAGCTGTCTTCCAGTCACCCTCTGCACCGAATCCGTATCCTTTTTCCATCAGTCTCTGGATTGCCAGACCCGGAAGCTGTTTCAGAGAACCAAGATCACCAAAGTGTGTTACGATTGCCTGATAGTTCTTCTCCTCCAGGAATCTCTCGAATCCAATCTCGATACCAGCCTGAACTGCTACATGTTTTTTGAATTCTGCTGCATCTCTTCCCTCTAACAGAATGTCGTATTTGTCATAGTACTCTTCTACCAGCGCATCGATATCTCCCTTGGATACCTGCTCAACTGCCTCAGCGATCTCATTAACCGGATAAGCATCTACTTCCCATCCGAATTTGATCTGAGCCTCTACTTTATCGCCTTCTGTAACAGCTACGTTTCTCATGTTATCTGCAATACGCATTACACGGATATGGCTGCTTTCCATAACGCCAACAGCAGTGCGCATCCAGGAAGCAATTCTTTCCTGCACATTTTTGTCATCCCAGAATCCCATGATTACTTTTCTTTCAATGCCCATACGGCTTACGATATGACCATACTCTCTGTCACCATGAGCAGACTGATATTCGTTCATGAAGTCCATATCGATGGTTTCGTACGGAATCTCCTGGTTGAACTGTGTATGAAGATGAAGCAATGGTTTTCTGTACTCCTGTAATCCAAGAATCCAGGATTTTGCAGGGGAGAATGTATGCATCCATGTAATCACACCGGCACAATCCTCATCAGAATTTGCTTCGTTGAATGTTCTGCGGATCATTTCGTTTGTCAGAAGTGTTGGTTTTAACACAACCTCAAATGGAAGAACACCTGATTTGTTCAGACCGTCTACCATAATTGCAGAATGCTCTGCTACATGAGCCAGACACTCATCTCCGTATAAATCCTGAGAACCTGTGCAAAACCAAAATTTGTAATCTCTTCCTGTTTTCATGTTACATTTCCTCCTTGATTAAAAAATAAAATATATAAGTATAGTTTATATTTTGTCCTTACATTCCGCCTGTCAGCAACGCGAAATGCAGGAATTTCCAACAATCAGCTGCGGCTCGATCAGACGCTCCACCTTGCTTTTTTCTTCCGGAACTTTATGTATTTTTTCCAGAAGCAGCTCTGCTGCCATCTCTCCGAGCTTCTCCTGCGGATGAGCGATCGTCGTCAGATCAATATCGCCCTTCGCATATACGGAATTGTCATATCCTGTGATGGAAATATCTTCCGGCACACGGATATGAAGAAATTTTAATTTCTGATACACCCCCATGGCAATCTGGTCATTGTAGCATACCACACCATCTACCGGCATCTTCTTGCGAAGCATCATCTCCAGCACAGCTGCCGGTTTTGTCTTTCTGTCCTCTGTATGAAACCAGATCACATAATCCGGATCATACAGCAATCCAGCCTCCTGAAACGCCTTGACATAGCCTTTGTGCCGTTCCTTCCCCTGACTGTCATCTGCCTTAAAAATCCCCACAATATGGCGATGTCCCAGTTCAATCAGATATTTTGTTACAAGATATCCACCCTTACAGTCATTCATCAGAATATGCGGCTTATCCTCCATCTGCTCGTAAATTCCCTGTACAAAAACATAAGGAATTCCATATTCGTCCAGCATGTCATACAGATTTGTGTGACGGCAGATCAGCTGGCTTTTGCTCGGCTCAATGATCAGCCCATCCACTTCTTTCCTTAAGATATCTTCCAGGGCCGCCGCCTCCAGCTTACGGCTGTTTGCTGTATTTTTCAGGATGATGCTGTATCCGTTTGAAGACAGCACGCGGTCCATTCCCTGAATCAGCCTTGGAAAAATATAATCCGAGATATACGTTGTAACGACCGCAATGTTCTTTGACTCCCGCATATGGCGCACACGTTCGGAACAGAAAGTCCCTTTTCCATGCTCCGCTTCTATATACCCTTCCGTTGTCAGCATAGACAATGCCTTTCGCACCGTATGACGGCTCAGATTATACTGCATGGACAGTTGATTCTCACTTGGCAGTTTTTCTCCGGGCTTGATCTCTCCGGACAAAATGTCATTTTTCAGTTTTTCCATCAATACATAATATTTGGTTTTTCCATTTTGACTTGCCATTTCCATCTCTCCTTGCTTTTTAGTATAAAACTTGTACGGTCGTATATACAAGTTGTTGTTTCTGATTATTTCTACAAAGATAAGGTGTATTTATTGTGCATTTTTACTATATCTTTTCAAAAAACAGAGGACTGTCAAAAAAATCGTACACCATCATGTTCCGTTTTTTTCTGCAGTCCTCTGTGTTTCAACAGACTTGTATGTTTTTATTTATCCTTTTTTCTTCATGCTTGAGAAGATAGACTGTAAAACGATGAAGAAGCAAAGCAGTGCGGACAGCACGATACGAACCCACCAGCTGGATAAGGTACCCTGTGTTGTGATCAAGCTGGAAATCGTACCTTTGATCAATACACCAAACACCGTACCAAATGGAGTACCAACACCACCGCTAAGCAATGTACCACCAATTACCGCCGAAGAAATGGCATCCATTTCCATTCCTTTTGCCTGCTCTACGAAACCGGAGCAGCTGTTTAAGCAGAACAGGAATCCACCAATACCTGCCAAAAGTCCATCCAGCACATACGCTTTTAATTTTGTTCTTCGCACATTCAGTCCCATCATCAGAGCACTCTGTGCATTGCCTCCTACTGCATATACACTGCGTCCGAATTTTGTATATTTCATAATGATTGCAATCACGACAAAAATCAGCAGTGCAATGATAACCGTCGGATATATGTACGCCGGGATAAAATTTCCCTTTTTGCTGTAAGAGCCGATTGGAAGATAAATTTTATAGTTTGCCCATGCAAGGAATGTCTCATTCTTAATTGCAATCATGTCTTTGCTGACAATTGCTGTCATACCACGGCCGAAGAACATACCTGCCAGAGTAATGATAAACGGCTGGATATCAAGATAAGAAATCAAAAATCCCTGCACCAGGCCAAACGCAAGACCGATCGCAATAGCAATCAAAACCGCCATACCGGCGCTTGCTCCGTTCGTTTCCATCTGCTTTGCACATACCATACATACCAAAGCTGTCACAGAACCTACCGAAATATCAATTCCGCCGGCAATCATAACAATGGTAAGCCCCATCGCCATAACGAGAAGTCCCGCATTGGAAATAAACAGATTCAAAAACATCTGTGGTTTTGCAAAACCCTTATCTGAGAAAACAATCATACCAGCCACATACATCACAACGAACAGCAGCACGGTAACCATCAAAAGAAAACTGTTTCCAGTCAGCCTGTTTTTCATATTTGAAATTTTATTCTTCATTACCGTTCACCTCCTGCTACAGTTTTTGCTGTATTTCTTTTTGCTTTCTGATTGTCCAGAAATTTCTTGAATACCGGACTTTGCAGCACAACGATCACGACGACTACGATTGCTTTATATACAGGGAGCTGGTCACCGGATACGTTCATTGCATACAAAGTGGTTGTCAACGCCTGAATGGTAAATGCACCGATAATAGAACCTGCAATGCTGAATTTACCACCACTCAGAATATTACCGCCAAGAGCAACCGCCAGAATGGCATCCATCTCAAGATTGAGACCGATGTTGTTAGCATCTGCGGAATAAATACGGCTGGATGCCACCCATCCTGCAATGCCTGCCAGTACACCGCAGATGACATAGGTCAGGAATTTGATTAAGGTAGAATTCAGACCTACCAGACGGGATGCATTTCCATTAATACCTACACATTCAATATAAAGTCCCAATGCTGTTTTTTTCAAAACAAGCATGGTGATCACTACTACGATGGCTGCTACAAAAATCGGTGTCGGGATTGGGCATTTTCCAATATATCCACCAATTGTCTGATAAGATTCCACACGGACATAAGTAATCTGCCCCTTTGTAATCAACTGCGCAATACCACGACCAGCCGTATATAAAATCAGCGTAGCAACCATCGGCTGAATATTCAGCCTGGCAACCAGAAAACCATTGAAAGCTCCGCAGATACCCGATACAACAATACCAGCCAGCACCGCAAGGAAAATAGGTGCTGCCAGTTCATTGACAGAAACCTGTCCACCAGAAAGAATCTGGCAAATCACTGCACCAGAAACCGCCATAATCGCGCCGACACTGATGTCCTGTCCGCCGGATGCTGCAGTGACCAATGTCATACCGACTGCCAGAATCACCAGCTCAGATGCACGGTTTACAACGTCTACAATATAGCCATAAAGAACACCATTGTTTACGGAAATCTTGAAAAATCCCGGTGTTGTAATGACGTTAATCAACAATACGGCTGCCAGGCAGACGATTGGCATAAACAACCGCATGGATGTAAATTTTTTAAGCTTCTCCATTGTTATCGTCACCTCCTGCAATTGCTTTCATGATGCCTTCCTGAGACAGCTCGTCTCCGGTCAGCTCACCAACTTTAAATCCATCACGAAGAATAATCATACGGGAACAGGTACGAAGCATCTCCTCCACCTCAGATGAGATAAAGGTAACGGCCATTCCCTGATCTGCAAGGTCAAGAACCAGCTTCTGGATCTCTGTCTTTGTACCGATATCAATACCACGTGTCGGCTCGTCCAGAATCAGATAATCCGGCTCTGTCAGCAGCCAGCGTCCAATGATACACTTCTGCTGGTTACCGCCGGAAAGACTCTTGATCGGTGTCTCACGGCTGGCAGTCTTAATCTGCAGCATTTTAATATATTTGTCAGCGACATCATCCATTTCTTTCTTGCTCATCGGATGGAACATACCGCGTTTTGCCTGCAGGGCAATGATAATATTCTCACGAACAGACAGATCGGCAATAATACCATCTTTCTTACGGTCCTCAGGAAGATATGCCATACCAAGCTTCATCGCATCAATCGGAGCATTGATCTTAACTTCTTTTCCGTCTACTTTCAATTTACCGGTATCCGGCTTATCTGCACCATAAATAGCGCGAACCAGTTCAGAACGTCCGGATCCAAGCAATCCAGAAAGTCCGATAACCTCACCTTTGTTGATCGACAGATCAAACGGACGGATGGTTCCTTTGTGTCCAAGCTTCTCTGCTTCAATAATCGCAACTTTTTCCTGTACACCTTTATGGCCGCTCTTAATATCCGCAAGATCATCAAAATCTTTACCCATCATTTTTGCTACGAGCATGACTCGCGGCAAATCTTTTGTTGTGTATTCCCCTACCAATTCTCCATTACGAAGTACCGTAATACGATCACAAACTGCATATACCTGTTCCAGGAAATGCGTTACAAAGATAATTCCTACCCCTTCCGATTTCAGACGGTTCATCAGTACAAACAGCTTCTCCACCTCATCATCATCCAGAGAAGAAGTTGGCTCATCCAGAATCAGTACACGACACTTCATGTCTACTGCACGCGCAATGGCAATCATTTGCTGTTTTGCCAGAGAACACTCTTCAAGTTTCTGTGTGGCAGATGCCTCAATTCCCAAATCTTTCAGGAGTTTGTCTGATTTTTTGTTCATCGTCTTCCAGTCAATAAATCCCGCTTTTCGAGGTTCACGTCCAATAAACAGGTTCTCTGCCACCGTCAGATTCGGACACAGGTTTACCTCCTGATACACAGTACTGATTCCGTGTGACTGGGCATCCTGTGGTGACCGGTTGATGATCGGAGCACTCTCACCTTCCATCTTAATCTCACCAGATTCAAATTCATGTACACCTGTCAAAACTTTAATCAATGTTGATTTTCCGGCACCATTCTCTCCCATCAGTGCATGGATTTCTCCCTGGCGAAGCGTAAAATCCACATGCTGCAATGCCTTTACACCAGGAAATGTCTTGGAGATGTCTCGCATGGTCAATACAACCTTATTTTCCATTTGGTCTCACCCGCTTTCTTCAATCAAATGTCAACTGTTACTTTTCATTTTCTCTCATTTTTGTCATAAAGATGGCGCAGCAACATATTCGGTCAGTCCTCCCGACTATCTCACCACGCCTGTCTTTAATTAACAGCTATACGCCAAATCTGAGCTTTGATTATGTATAACTTCTTTTAGTATGCACGTGCATCAATGACTTCCTGTGTAACTTCTGTTACTTCAAATTTCTCGCCATCGATTTCAACTTCTGCTACGTCTCCACCGTATGCAAAGATACCTTCTTCTACATAAGCCTGTTTCTCCACTTCTTCGCCAGCTTCCAGTTTCTTGATGATTTCTTCTACACGAGGACCATGCAATGGGTTGCACTCTGTGTTGCAGATGATTTTTCCATCTAATGTATCTGTGATACCAGCTTTTGTTGTATCGAAGGACATAACCAGGATATCTCCATCCGGACCAACTGTCTTACCTGCTGCTTCGATTGCATCAATTGCACCAAATGCCTCATTGTCGTTCTCGCAGTATACTACGTTGATGTTGTCGTACTGTTTCAGCATGGACTCCATAACTTCCTGTCCTTTTGCCTGTGTAAACTCACCAGTCTGCATTGCCAGAATGTTCCATCCATACTCAGCAGCCGCATCTTCCAGACCTTTTGTACGTCCGATCTGAGCGGAAGCACCGATGGTACCCTGAATATCAACGATGTTGATCTCATCCAGTCCTTTGGCTTGTGCATATGCATTCAGCCATGCGCAGGCTTTTTTGCCTTCCAGCTCGAAGTTGGAACCAACCCATGCTGTGTAAAGGCTGTCATCCGATACATCTACCATACGGTCAACAATGATTACAGGAATTTCAGCATCTTTTGCTTCCTGAAGAACCGTATCCCAACCAGTCTCTGTTACAGGTGCAAGTACGATGTAGTCAACTTCCTGCTGAATGAAGTTACGGATTGCAGTAATCTGATTCTCCTGTTTCTGCTGTGCATCATCAAAGATCAGCTCATATCCGTTTTCCTCAGAGAATGTAGATTTCATAGACTCAGAATTTGCTGTACGCCAGTCAGACTCTGCACCTACCTGAGAAAATCCGACAGTAATTGTACCGCCTTCTGCTGCATCGCCGCCCTCCTCTGTTGCTGCTGCATCACCGGAAGCTGCGCTGTCAGATCCGCCGCCACATCCAACTAACATGGTAGATACCATCGCTGCGCATAATAATGTGCTTACTACTTTTCTTTTCATTTCTCGTTTCCTCCTGTTTTTTATTTTCGGGTTTCCCCCTTGTTTTGATGGTCTTATCTTATCAAATATTTTTTGAAAAAAATACGGAGGATTCTCGGTAAATGGTTGATATTTTTTTGAATTTAACCTCACATTTCAAAAAAGTGTGATTTTTTACGATAAAGTTATGTTTTTTTTCGTTCCCATAATAATCGTTGCCTCTGTTCCCACATTTTCTTCACTTTCCAAAAATACTCCATATTCTTCTCCGAAATAATACTGGAGCCGCTGGTTCACATTCGACAGCCCAAATCCTCCATCCGACGCAGATTCCAGACCTGCAATCCTCTTGCGCAGTTCATTCAGTGTCTTTTCATCCATACCTTTTCCGTTATCAATCACCCGAAAAATTAATCGCTCTCCCTTTTGGAAGCCCTGAATCAGAATTTTACCCATTCCCCGTTTCAATTTGATTCCATGATACAAGGCATTTTCGACCAGAGGCTGTAACGTCAGTTTCGGAATCATATAGTCATAAATCTCTTCCTCTATGTCTATTTCATATTCCAGAATATCCTGATAACGAAAATGCTGAATCTTCAGATAACTGTCAATATGATTTTTTTCTTCTTCCACCGTAATGTAATCCTGCCCCTTACTGAGTGTAGTACGAAAGAAGTCTGACAGCCAGGTAACCATCGACACGACATCTTCTGTCTGCTTTGCCTCAGCCAGCCACATAATCGTATCCAGCGTATTATACAAAAAATGAGGATTGATCTGTGCCTGCATCAGTTTCGTCTCTGTCATGCGCAGATTGGCCTGCTCTGTTTTGATATTCTCAACAAGATTTCCGATTTTTCCTGCCATATCATTAAAACTTGTCGTCAGCACTGCAATCTCATCTTCTGCCTCTGTATCGGTTCTTGCAGAGAAATCACCTTTTGCCAGCAGCTTTGCCATATCACACAATTGTCGGATGGGTCTTGTCACACTTCTGGAGGCCATCATCGACAGCATCAAGGCAAAGAAAGATACCGCCACCACAATCAGAAAGCAGAGCTGAAATGCCGTCTTGCACTGTTCCACCATTTCATCCCGGATAATCGAAAAATGTGCATTTTCCGCCGATATATAGTCCTGAATGCCACCTTCGATAATTTCAGTCAGCCCATAAATATCCCCTCGCAGAATAGCCAGATTCTCATCGTAATTCACAGCTTTGTCCATATTCTCATCGATTTCCTTCACTTTTCTGCTCAGAGAATTTAACGTCCTCTGCATGCGCGTGGCAAGATTTTTGTTACTGGATACGGTAGCAATCTCCTCCATTATATCAAAAGCCTGATCCAGCTCCTCAATATACGAATAAGGATTGACAATTTTTACACCGTTAACAGTAACCCTGCCTTCTTCCAGCATTGATACCGGTTCCCCGCGAATCACGGCCAGATACATACTGTAATCCATTCTCTCCCGGAATTCTGTCGAATAATTGTTCGCATAGGTAATACTCTCCGTAACATTGCCGAATGCCTGATTCGTCTCATGAAGCAAATATAATAGATATCCCACCAGTGTAATCATTGGAATCAGAATCAGCAGCGTAACCAATGCCAGTCTTTTATTCAGAGAAAGCTTGTGCATAAAATGATTTTTTTGTTCTTTCATTTACATTTTACCCCTCGCACGATATTCTTTTGGTGTGCATTTCTGTGTCTTCTTGAAAATATAGCTGAAATAATGAGAATCCTTGTATCCCACCTCATACCCAATCTCCGAAGTTTTCTTGGATGAGCACATCAGAAGTTCCTTCGCCTTTTCCATCCGTATTTCTGTCAGATACTCCACAAAAGTTTTTCCCACTTCCTGGCGAAAAATGGAACTGAAATAACTGGGACTCATATTCACACTGGCAGCTACCGCATTCAGTGAAATTGTCTCCGACATATAATGATTCAGTATATACATCTGCGCACTCTCAATAATATCCGAATAACGTCTTCCGGATGCCGTATCACGAAGCACAAGCATCCCGCGAATCAATTGCTCTACATAAGCCTTCATCGCCTCTACATCTCCGATATGTTCCGACACGGTTTTCATTTCACCGCATTCCCTTTCAATATCCGCCTGCGTGATATTCAGTTCTTCTCCAAACGATACAATCATAATATAAATATCCATGGCAATATACTGGCGCATCATCAGCGAATGCAGCTTATCTTCCATATGCGTTTCGAAACAGGCTTCAATAAAAGCAGGAAGTTCCTCTTCCGTGCCGTTCCGCAGAAATTTTGCAACCATCTCGCGGATAAACTCCACAGAACCAAGCCCCTGTACATTTGGCTCTTCCCCAGAATCACCGCCCGGACACAATTCACTCTGGTACACAATCTGGTTGGGCAGTGCCGTAAAACGTCCTGCAAATGCCCGTTCTGCCTCATGAAAAGAATCCTTCAGATTTCTAAGCCGTGTCACTGGCCTTCCAATTCCACCAAAATATTTTTGTTTTGGATACAGCTTCAAAATCATCGCCAGGCCTTTTCGAATTTCCTCAATTTTTTCTCTTACCTGCTCTTCACCATCTCCCATACAAAGAAACGCCAAACCTTCCACACCTCTTTGAAAGCAGCAGACATGTTCCATAGAATGTATGTAACTTTCCACCTGTACCCACGCTTCCACTTCCTGTTCCCCATCTTTTCTCTGACTTCCGTCATCAAGGATTTTAAACAGAACCACATTGTAGCACTCCGCACTCAGTTCCAGACCCAGACTTCTCCCCTGCTCCAATGCCTCTGTAATCGAAAGAGATTCTTTCAACATACGCGTGAAAAACTGATTTTTCTCGATTTCCGTATTTTCCTTCATTTCCTCCGCATATCGTCTGAGCAGTTCCTTATCTTCTCTCTCTTTTTTTATTTCCTCCGATACATTTCCAATCGCCTCCAGAAGCTTCTCCGCTGATATAGGCTTCAGTAAATAATCTGTAATCCCGATACTGATTGCCTGTTGGGCATATTCAAAATCATTGTACCCACTGAGAATGAGAATTTTAATCTCTGGCATTTCTTTTTTTACCGCCTTGCTCAATTCCAGTCCATCCATAAAAGGCATTTTGATATCCGTGATCAAAATATCCGGCTTTGATTTCAAAATTAACGGATAAGCCAGTTCTCCATCACTTGCCTCCCCCACAAATTCATATCCTTCCCTTTCCCAGTGAATGCTGTTCTTGATTGCATTCCTCAAGACCACCTCATCTTCTACAAGAAATACTTTTATCATATCTTCCTCCTACCTCTCTCACGTCACACTTATTTAACCATTTTCTTATCCAAATTGCAAACTTGACCCTCTTCTTTCTAACTTGTTTTTTCGCATCTGAATACACAATTAAAAAAATTTAATTTTTTTTGAAAAAAGGTGTTGACATTTGGCGCATAACAGGTTATTATATACAAGTCGACGGCGATGAGCGGTTGATAAGAAAAAAGATATGGGATCTTAGCTCAGCTGGGAGAGCATCTGCCTTACAAGCAGAGGGTCATAGGTTCGAGCCCTATAGGTCCCATACTTCAAAAATAATATGGCGAGATAGCTCAGTTGGCTAGAGCATACGGTTCATACCCGTAGTGTCGAGGGTTCGAATCCCCCTCTCGCTACTTAATCCTGTAGATCATATCTACAGGATTTTTTGTTATCTAAATTTTGATAGAAAAAAATACAGCGGCACTTGCATCAAACGGTAAGAACTACCAGACAGGAATGCAAGTGCCGCTGCTCTTCTGCAGAAGCTAATTCTACTATATCGAATCCCAGCGAAAAATGTAAGCAACAAATTGCAACTGTAAAATATATTATTCAAAAAGTTTTAATATTTTTAATTTTTGTACTACTTTATTTATTTTATTCTATTTTAAACAATGAAAAAGAAGCCTGTTTCCAAAACAAACAGGCTTCTTTTTGTATATTTACATTTTTTTATTTAAAGTAAGCAACACCAGACTCGAAAATCTTGATATCCTGCTCACCATAAATGTTCATAGCCACACCATCGTCACGTCGTTCACTGTGAGCCATCTTGCCGAGTACACGTCCATCCGGACTTGTGATACCCTCGATGTTGAAATAAGAGCCATTGACATTCCACTCTTCACTCTGGCAGAATTCACCGTCAGCCGTTACATACTGTGTTGCAATCTGACCATTTTCGATCAGCTTCTTAATCCACTCGTCGTTGGCAACAAAACGTCCCTCACCATGAGAAGCAGGGTTACAGTACACACCGCCAAGTTCCGCCAGCTGAAGCCATGGTGATTTGTTGCTGACTACCTTTGTGTAAACCATCTTGGAGATATGACGGCCGATTGTGTTGTAGGTCAATGTCGGAGAATCCTCTTTCTGCCCGCAGATCTCGCCATACGGAACAAGTCCCAGCTTAATCAACGCCTGGAATCCATTACAGATACCAAGTGCAAGACCATCTCTCTCATTTAACAGCTTCATAACTGCCTCTTTGATCTTCGCATTCTGGAATGCCGTCGCAAAGAATTTCGCAGAACCATCCGGCTCATCACCTGCGGAGAATCCACCCGGGAACATAATCATCTGCGCCTGGCTGATGGATTTCTCAAACAGTTCTACAGAATCACGGATATCTTCCGCTGTCAGGTTTTTAAATACTTTGACATCGACTTCTGCACCTGCACGCTCAAAGGCACGTGTGCTGTCATACTCGCAGTTTGTTCCAGGGAATACAGGAATAAATACGCGTGGTTTTGCAATTTTATTTTTGCATACATAAATATTCTTTGCATCGTAAAGACCATTCTCATAGGATGGTTTCTCTTTTCCTTCCTCAGAAGAAACTGTCTTAAATACTCTCTCCAGAGTTCCCTTCCAGGAAACAAGTGCCTCATCATATGTGATTTCTGTATTTCCATAAGAGAATTTGCCATCGTCTGTTACTTCACCGATCAATGTGTAAGTGATGGAAAGTTCTCCAACCTTACCATCCACAACCTCACAGATAATGTCGCCAAATCCAGGTGCAAAGAAGTCTCTCGGATCGAGATTGTGCTCAATCTTCACGCCCATCGCGTTACCAAATGCCATCTTGGAGACAGCGGCAGCGATACCATGACGATCCAGTGCATAAGCAGAAATTACTTTGCCTGCCTGAATGTCATTATGCAGCTTCTCATACTGATCCATCACAGCCGCATAATCCGGCAGGTCATATGCATCCTTCGGTGCACGCAGCCATACAAGTTTGTTTCCTGCTTTCTTCAGCTCTGGTGTGATCACATCCTGCAGTTTTGCCACATCGACAGCGAAGGAAACAAGTGTCGGCGGTACATCAATCTCGTTGAAGGTACCGGACATACTGTCTTTTCCACCGATAGAAGGAAGGCCAAATCCAAGCTGAGCCGCATAAGCACCGAGCAATGCTGCAAATGGCTGGCTCCATCTCTTCGGATCCTCTGTCATACGGCGGAAGTACTCCTGGAATGTGAAGCGGATCTTCTTGTAATCACCGCCAGTAGCCACGATCTTCGCTACGGATTCTGTCACTGCATAGGCAGCTCCGTGATATGGACTCCAGGAAGACAGGTATGGATCAAAACCATAGCTCATCATGGTTACGGTATTGGTCTTTCCATTTAATACAGGAACTTTTGCCACCATGGACTGTGTCTCTGTCAGCTGATATTTTCCGCCGTGAGGCATAAATACGCTTGCTGCGCCGATGGAACCGTCAAACATTTCCACCAGACCTTTCTGGGAGCATACGTTCAGATCAGCCAGTGTTTCAAGCCATTTTGCATTTACATCCGGCACGTCTGGACGCTCTTCAAACAGGTTGCCCTCTTTGTTCGGAATCTCAACCTCAACGGTTGTCTCCTGATGTGCACCGTTGGTATCCAGGAATGCACGGGAAATATTTACGATTTCTTTCCCTCTCCATACGAGAACAAGACGCGGCTCCTCCGTTACAACTGCAACCGGAATTGCCTCCAGGTTCTCCTCGTTTGCATAGCCAAGGAATTTATCGACATCTTTCGGGTCTACGACAACTGCCATACGCTCCTGAGACTCAGAAATGGCAATCTCTGTACCGTCCAGACCGGCATATTTTTTCGGAACTTTATCCAGATCAACACGAAGACCTGCTGCCAGCTCGCCGATTGCCACAGATACACCGCCGGCACCAAAGTCGTTACATTTTTTGATGATATAGCTGACTTCCTCACGGCGGAACATACGCTGAATTTTACGCTCGGTCGGCGCATTACCCTTCTGTACCTCTGCACCGCACACTTCAATGGATGCCTCTGTATGTACTTTGGAAGAACCGGTCGCACCTCCGATACCGTCACGTCCGGTACGTCCTCCCAGAAGGATGATGATATCGCCCGGATCCGAGTTCTCACGGATAACGGCACGTCTCGGAGCAGCACCCATAACAGCACCGATCTCCATACGTTTTGCCACATAATTCGGATGATAGATTTCTTTTACATAACCGGTTGCCAGACCAATCTGGTTACCATAAGAGCTGTAACCATGAGCGGCACTGCGCACCAGTTTTTTCTGAGGAAGCTTTCCTTTTAATGTCTCTTTCACAGACACGGTCGGGTCAGCCGCACCAGTGACACGCATAGCCTGATATACATACGTACGTCCGGAAAGCGGATCACGGATTGCACCGCCAAGACAGGTAGCCGCACCACCGAAAGGCTCAATCTCTGTCGGATGATTATGTGTCTCATTCTTGAAGTTGATCAGCCACTCTTCTTCCTTTCCGTCTACATCGACCGGAACAACGATACTGCAGGCATTGATCTCATCAGACTCTTCCTGATCCTGCAGTTTGCCCTCTGCTTTGAGCTTTTTCATCGCCATCAGTGCCAGATCCATCAGGCAGACAAATTTGTCATCTCTTCCTTTATAGAGAACCTCTCTGTCAGCGAGATATTTTTCATATGTTTTTACGATCGGCTCTTTGTAATCGCCTTCGTCAAATTTTACATCCGTCAGCTCGGTAGAGAAGGTTGTGTGACGGCAGTGGTCAGACCAGTACGTATCCAGTACACGAACCTCTGTCATAGAAGGATCACGCTTTTCTTCTCCCTTGAAATAATTCTGAATGTGCTGGAAATCCTTAAATGTCATAGCCAGATTCAAAGAACTGTACAGCTCTTTGAGCTTATCCTCCGGCATATCCTGGAATCCGTCAAAAATCATCACGTCTGCCGGATCGTCAAATACGGTTACCAGTGTTTCCGGCTTCTGGGCACCTGTCTCACGGGAGTCTACCGGATTGATGCAGTGATTTTTAATCGCTGCAAACTCTTCTTCTGAAATATCTCCCTCGATCACATAAGTTGTTGCAGAACGGATAATCGGCTGTGCATCCTCATTCAGAAACTGCACGCACTGAACAGCAGAATCTGCTCTCTGGTCAAACTGTCCCGGCAGATACTCTACTGAGAAAATGTGTGAATTTTCAGCTACGTCAAATTTCTCCAGATATAAATCATCTACCGGAGGCTCCGCAAATACGGTATGACACGCTTTCTCAAATACATCATCGGAAATATTTTCCACATCGTAACGAATCAGCACACGAACTGCAGTTACGGTTTTGATTCCGAGATAGCTGCTGATTTCGTGCTTTAAATCTTTTGCCGCAACGGCAAAATCAGGTCTCTTTTCCACGTATACTCGTCTTACGTTGCTCATCTTAATCTCCTTTTTGATTTCATCAAATGTTATCAGGTTACTGTTCACACGGCACTATCCCGCGAGGTGTTTTGGCATGAATATGCCAAAATCCCGAGACATACAAGCCAAAATTCCATTGCCGAAGGCAATCTGGAATGAATTTTGGCTAAGTTACTGTGAACGGAGTGAACAGTAACGTTATCAGTGTCCCTGAATCGAAAAACCAAGTGACACACTTGTATTTTCTTACGATTTATAGTACCATACTCCATATCATTAGTAAAATTAATATGTCTTATATTATTTATTATTTATACTAATAGAAAATCAGATAAATCAGGAGGATTTCCATGGATATCAGTTACGAATTATATAAAGTTTTTTACTGCGTAGCGTCAACACTGAGTTTTTCCGAAGCGTCCCGCCAGCTTTTTATTTCACAGTCTGCCGTGAGCCAGTCTGTCAAAACGCTCGAACAAAAACTGGGACAGCAGCTTTTTATCCGAAGCACAAAAAAAGTAAAACTGACTGCGGAAGGGGAACTGCTCTTTCGCCATATTGAACCAGCCATTCATATGATCCGAAACGGAGAAGCGCAGCTGACCCAGAAAAATTCTTCCGGCGGTCTTCTTCGCATCGGGGCCAGTGACACGATCTGCCGCTATTTTCTGGTGCCTTATCTGAATCGTTTTCATAAAGAATTTCCAGATGCACACATTCGCGTCATGAATCAGACTTCGCTTGGCTGCATTGATCTTCTGGAAAGCGGCCAGGTCGATTTTGTGGTGGTAAATGCACCCAACTCACGCCTGAAAAAAAATGTCTACACCAGTCAGGTTCTTCGGGAATTTCAGGATGTCTTCGTCGCGAACAGAACGCATTTTCCACTCGAAAATCAGGAACTTTCCCTTGGTGATCTGACAGAATATCCACTTTTGATGCTGGAACAAAACAGTACCACCAGTGAATTTCTCCATCAGATTTTTGAAAAACAAAATCTGCATCTTTCTCCGGAGGTCGAATTAAACAGCAACGATTTGCTCATCGATCTGGCAGATATCGGACTTGGCATTGCGTCCGTTCCGGATTTTATGCTTTTTAATGCTCCAAAGGAGCTGTTTGTCCTCAAATTAAAAGACAAGCTGCCAAAACGACAGCTTGTCCTGGTACACAATGAACAGCTTCCGGCCTCTGACGCAGCCGAAAACTTCATGCACTATTTTTCTTTAGATGAAGACGCTTTCTCTTCACCGATGTTCCATGCTCCTTAATACCTGCTCTACCTGAGCAAAATTGTCAATGCCTTCTGCGGCGCCAAGCTTCTGCACTGTCAGAGCACCGCAGGCATTGGCAATCTTGGCGCATTCTTCTAACGTATATCCCTGGTACAATCCATACAGAAAGCCTGCTACAAAACTGTCTCCGGCACCTGTGGTATCCACACAGTTGACACCAAAGACAGCCGGTATCGTTAACTTCACCTCTTTGTTTTTGATATAACAGCCTCTGCTTCCCCACTTGATCACAACATTTTTCACACCAGCCTCCAAAAGCACACCCGCAATCCGGTCAATGTCTGTCTCACCCGTAAGCATAGATGCCTCCTCATAATTTGGAAGCAGATAATCCACATAGGGAAGTGTTTTTTGCAGATCTTCTACAGTTTCCTGATTTTTACATTTTGTCATATCGGCACAGACAATCGCGCCCTGCTCCTTTGCCTGCCGAAACAGCCAGGACAACTGCTCATCTTTCCAGTCCGGAAATACAAAAATACTCGCAAAACTTACAATCTTCGTTTCCTTTGGAAATGGAAGCCGGATATGCTCCTTCGTTAATTTTCGAAGTGTACTCTGCGGATTTGTCAGGAAATTTCGCTCCCCGTTTTTCTGCACCAGTACAACATTCAATCCCGTAGGAATTCCATCAGAATTTCCTTCGTTCAGATCAATCCCATATTTTCGACAGTGCTCCCGCACTATTTTTCCGGGGATGTCATCTCCGATAATCGTCTGCAGCCTTACCGGAAGGCCAAGTTTGCGAAGTATGGTAGCCTCATTGATACCGTCACCGCCCACAGACATTCGGATATCCTCGGCAGGCCAGGAACCGTTTTCAAACACCTCTTTATCAGCGCCCTGCACCAACACGTCGAGAATAGCGGCTCCGATAATTACAATTTTTTTCTTCATACTCTCTTTTCCTTTTTTTATTTTACATAGTTCTGATTGCAGGTTATAATCCTATTATAGATACTGTAAATGGTATGAAATTCCTTTCTTATTTTACCACATTTACGTATTGCAGACAAATTGTGCGAACATATTTTAAGGAGTTTTTATGACAAAAATCAGTGATTTATTCACCAGCTTTTTTAAGATTGGGATTCTCACCTACGGCGGAGGACTGGCGATGCTTCCCATGCTCAAACGCGAGGTCGTGGAACATCGGCACTGGACTACCGAGGAGGAACTTCTGGATGTCTACGCCATCAGCCAGTGTACCCCGGGGATTATCGCCGTCAACACCGCCACCTATATCGGTTACAAAGAACGAGGCATCGCTGGCGGTATCTTTGCCACTCTCGGCGTTATTTCGCCATCCCTTGTGATCATCTGCCTGGTGGCATCGGTACTGCGCCAGTTTATGGAAAACGAAATTCTTCTTCACGCCCTGGCAGGCGTACGCATCGTGGTATGTGCTCTTATGCTGAACACTGTAGTGACTATGACAAAAAAAGGCGTCAAAGATACTCTTGGAATTTTTCTTTTTCTTGCTGCCTTCCTTCTTGCCACCTTCAGCCCCATTCCGATCGTGGTGCTGATCATCGCGGCCGCCTGTACAGGCATTCTCTCACAGAAAATACGAAATTCCAGGCAATCAGGAGACAACAGACAATGATCTACCTTACTTTATTTTATGAATTTTTTAAAATCGGTCTTTTTGCCGTGGGTGGAGGTATGGCAACTCTCCCCTTCCTCATGGATCTGACCGATAAATACGACTGGTACACGGCAAGCGAACTCACAAATATGATTGCAATCAGCGAGAGCACTCCCGGTCCTGTCGGCATCAACATGGCAACTTATGCCGGTTATCAGGCTGCTGGCATTGGCGGTGCTGTTGTAGCTACCGTTTCCTTAGTGCTTCCAGCTCTGATCATCATCATTGCTGTGGCCCGTTTTATGGAAAAATTTTATAACAATCCTACTGTTCAGAATGCCTTTTACGGTATTCGGCCTGCCGTAGCCGCAGCAATTGCTTTTGCTGTCTGGGGATTATGTGAAATCACTTTGCTCGGAAAAGATTCTTCCGGTTATCATCCGCTCTGGCTCAATATTCTGATTTGTGCAGTCATTTTCGAATTGATGCAATTAAAAAAGCTCCGGAAACTTCATCCGCTGTGGTGGATGATCGCCGGAGCTGTACTGGGCATCGCCCTTCAATTATAACTTTTTATAGCAGTTTAAGTACCTCTCGTCGTACTTACTGAAAGATGTGTGTCTACTTTTCATGGCATGAGAAAGCTCAAAATAAAATCTGCTGCCAGGATTTTTTCAGCCGTTCCAGAGAATAGGCGGCATTGGCAGGACTGGTGGATGGCAGCCCGACGATGGGCACACCAGTCTCCGGCAAAATATATTTCTCATACAATTTCTTCGCCATGTTTCCATTGGCATAAATCCGTTTAATCCCACTGTTTTTCAAAATACTTCCGATATCACTCGGCACTACATTTTTGATGCTGCTGTCACTGGAGCCTGCAATGTCACAGCTTTGAATTACATCCCAGATGGCAATCCCGTTTTGCAGAAGCATCTGCTTCTTTTCCTCAATGGTTTGCGGTATCTGCGGCCACTGTGTCAGCGATGCCAACACCTTCCAGAAGCGATTCTGCGGATGCCCGTAATAAAAACGCTGTTCTCTTGACTTCACAGACGGAAACGTTCCAAGGATCAGGATTCTGGAATGTTCATCATAAACCGGCGCAAACTCATGCGTCTGTCTGGAGCTTTCTGCCATTGTTATTTCTCTCCATTTCTGAACATCGTAATCATTTCACTGGTCAGACTGCCATTTGCCGCAGGTTCCGGAAGCTGATCCCGGTCAAACCACTGTGCCAGCGCCAGCTCCTCCTGATCAAGCGTGATATCCTCCTCTCCGTCCAGATCCACATAAAATCCAAATAGAAGGGTATCGGTAAAAGACCATGGCTGGCTTTTGTAATAACGAAGGTTCTTCACCTTCAAACCAACCTCTTCCATCACCTCACGCTTTACTGTCTCCTCAATCGTCTCGCCAATCTCTGCGAATCCCGCGATCAGCGCATAATTCGTATGACCTCTGCCCGCATACTTGGACAGCAAAAGACGATTTCCATGCGTCACTGCCACAATGACTGCCGGACAGAGTTTTGGATATTCCATACGTCCGCATTTTGGACAGTATACCATTCTCTCTTTGTCACTGTGCATCATTGGTTCCTGACAGTGTCCGCAAAATAGATGATTCTGATACCAGCGGTAAAGCTGTGATCCTGTCACTCCGGCAAATGCCTGATATCCCGCTTGTACGGTTCTGAAAATTTCAATGTTTTCAAAGGCATAATTCTGTCCCTTGGGCCATACCAGATGTTCCATCAGATAATAGCGTTTGTCATCAATACTGAATAAATACTGGCAATTTTCGTAAATTCCCTCGTTTTCCTGTTCCAGCTCCGCAAAAGTCGGATATGTAACCTTTTTGTCCACCCATTTGATTAATATCTGTTTTTCATGATAGCACAAGATATAACTTTCCGGAGACGGCGGCAGCGGATGATATTCATTGTGGTATACATGAGGCGCGATATCCTGAATCATATAGTTTTTCCCCTTTTCTGATTTTTTATATAATAAACGTTCACTGAGATTATCATATCAAATAATCTCTGCAAACTCAACAAATCCAACGTTTTTCAATCCTGTTTTCTTCGAAATTCTGACAGTACCAGTCCCGTCAGTACCAGTGCAATGCCGCACAGAGAGCGAACGGTAATGATCTCATGCAAAACCAATGCCGAGCAGACCGTAGTGATTACCGGTGACAAATAGATATAGACGCTTGTCTTGACCGGTCCCAGCCGTTTTACCGCAAAATTCCAGGTCACAAAGCAGAGTGCACAGGCAATAAAACTCAAAAATCCAAAGTTCATCAAGATTGTTTTATCCATGAAATCTGCTGCCGACACATCAAATCCCATGCCTGCTACACACGGAATCATAAAGACGATTCCATAGAAAAATGCACGTCGCGTTGTCTGGATTGTCGGATAGCCAAATTCACCAATTTTCTTAATCACTGTAGAATACACGGCCCAGACGGCGGCAGCCAGCATCGCCAGCGCATCTCCGGCCGGATGAATCTGTACATTTTCTCCTCCGGCAAAACTAAGCAGACAGATACCAGCCATGGAAATCACAAATCCCAGATAAAACGTCCACGCCGGCTTTTTCTCATGCAAAAAAATCATTCCGCAGATTGCCGTAAAAAACGGAGCAACCGCGACCACAACGCCCACATTCGATGCCTGCGTCATCGTCAGAGCAATGTTTTCCATCAGATAATACATCGTGATACCGGTCAGACCTGCCAGAATATAGCACCGTTCCTCTTTCCAGGATGTAAACTTCAGCAGATGCGGATGGGCTGCCCACAAAGCCAGATATCCCAACACAAACCGGATTAATAAAATTTCGATGGGGCTAAAACGACGCAGCAGTATTTTCGTACAGATAAACGTCGTTCCCCATACAAATGAGGTAAAAAAAGCGGTCAGATGACCTGTCAGTTGTTTTTTCTTTTCCATGTCGTAAAATCCTCCAAAGGACAGTGTAACATAAGCGGTTCGCAATTCCAACATGGTTTTTCATTGTTGGTTTTCTCCGAAAATATGCTAAAATAAAAGTAAAACAATGAATCATTTTCCAAAGAAAGGATTTCACTTATGAAGACTACCATCATTCTCGGCGCCGGACCTTTCGGCCGCGCCTGTGCGAATTTACTGAATGACAAGCATCTGCATCTGCTGGCATTTGCCGACAACAATCCATCACTTCACGGCACATTCATTCGCCATATCCCTGTCATATCTGTGGAGCATGCCGTGCGCCAGACACCAGATATCTTTTTGATCGGCGTGATGGGGAGTGACCGCACACAAGAATTGAAAGAACAGGTGCACACCCTTGGATTTCGTGGAACATTTATGACGGTCGAAGAATTGTACCAGACCTACGATATTCGAAGTGCCACCCTGTACCGCATCGCCGAGCGGCTTCACCGGCAGCAGGTAGACGGAGCTGTCGCCGAACTCGGTGTGTACAAAGGAGATACGGCCTGGAAACTGAATCTTCTATTCCCTGACCGCAAGCTTTATCTTTTCGATACGTTCTCAGGATTTGACAAACGAGATGTAGAAAAAGAAAAAAACGAACAATTTTCCCGCGCAGAAGCCGGTGACTTTGCAGACACGAGTGAATTTGCAGTCCGCAAGCGCCTGCTCTTTCCCCACCAGGCCATCTTTCGAAAAGGCTTTTTCCCGGAGACAGCCGAAGGACTGGAAGAAGAGACCTATGCCCTCGTCAGTCTGGATGCCGATTTATACGCCCCGATTCTCGCCGGGCTGGAATACTTCTATCCAAGACTGAATCACGGCGGCATGATTCTGCTCCACGACTACAACAACCAGCGCTTCTCCGGAGCAAAACACGCGGTCGAAGATTACGAAAAAAAATATGGTGTACTTGCACTTGTCCCACTGTGTGACCTGCATGGAACAGCCGTGATTGTACATCCATAATTTTCAAGAAAATTTCCATTCGTATTGACCTCATTTCCAAATCGTGTTATCACAGATGCAAACATATGTTCCGAATATTTGTTTGTTTCTTTAATCGAGGTAGTCACTATGGAAATCACAAAAGAATTGTCTCTTCAGGAAAAACTGCATATTCTGGCAGATGCGGCCAAATACGATGTTGCCTGTACCTCCAGCGGCGTGGATCGCAAAGGAAAGCAAGGCTTCCTTGGTAATTCGGCAGCCTGCGGTATCTGCCACAGCTTTGCATCGGACGGAAGATGTATCTCTCTTCTGAAGATCCTTTTGACAAACCATTGCATCTACGACTGTAAATATTGCCAGAACCGTGTTTCCAATGATATTGTCCGTGCTGCGTTTACTCCGCAGGAGGTCTGCGAAATTACGATAGAATTTTATAAGCGAAACTATATCGAAGGTCTGTTTTTGAGTTCAGGCATCGATAAAAATCCCACGCATACCATGGAACAGATCTGTCAGGTTCTCTATCTTCTTCGCACAACGTATCATTTTAACGGATACATCCATGTGAAGGCAGTTCCGGGTGCACCGGATGAACTGCTGACAACAGCAGGCTACCTGGCTGACCGTATGAGCATCAATCTGGAACTGCCCACAGAGGACGGCATGCGAAAACTCGCCCCGAACAAAACACACCAGGCTATTCTGCGGCCAATGGGACAGATGACAAAGACCATTGCTGCCCATCGCCTTGCCATCGGTAAAAATGCCCGCATGGAAAGAAGCCGCATCAATCAGTATCTGACAAACAGTATTTTTTCAGATAAATTACTGGAATCCGACAGCAAAAGTCTGGAACTCCCTTCCTCCGTTAAAAACGAAGTACCAAACCGCCCCTTTGCGTCGGCAGGACAGAGTACCCAGATGATCATCGGTGCCACACAGGAGACAGATTACCATTTGCTTCGCACTACCCAGTATCTGTATCAGTCCTATGATCTCAAGAGAGTCTTTTTTTCTGCCTATGTGCCTTTGAATGAAGACCAGAATCTTCCCGCTCTCGATACACCTGTCCCGCTGCTTCGGGAACACCGCCTTTATCAGGCGGACTGGCTGCTTCGCTACTATGGCTTTCAGGCCGAAGAACTTCTCTCAGAGGAACGTCCCAATTTTAATGAGCTTCTCGATCCGAAATGCGAGTGGGCACTGCGCCATCTCGATCATTTCCCCGTAGAGATCAATCATGCATCCTACGATATACTACTTCGCATTCCGGGTATCGGTCCCAAATCCGCAGCAAGAATCGTACAGGCATGTCGCTATGGAACTGTAGACTTTCCTCATCTGAAAAAAATGGGCGTCGTACTGAAACGGGCGCATTATTTTATTACCTGCAGTGGAAAAATGATGTACAAAACACCCATCGAAGAAACGTACATTGCCAGACAGCTCATCGGAGCCGACAGAAAAGAAAACTGGGAAGCCACTCACAAAAACGATTACCAGCAGATGTCCCTGTTTTTTGATTTTGGTCTGCAATCATAATTTCAGGAGGAATTGTTATGTATATCTATACCTGTCAACAAACCTTTGAAGCCATGATGACCTGCATCTATGACGCATGGGCAAGCCGGAAAGGACACAAGAATATACGTCTGGAGCTGGAGCCCATCGAACAGCCGGAGCTGTTCTGCGAATATGTTCACATCGATGCTGACCCTGAAAAGGTCAAAAAAGTCGTGCGCTCTGTTCAAACGAAGATTTCCTGGAAAGCATTCGGCCAGATTTACCGTGCCGCCATGTCCTGTGAACCAGACCGCCTCGATGCCATCTATCGTTTTCTGATTCTCGGATTTACCTGCGGCGGTCAGGTCACAAGGATGCTGACCGAAACCTCCGTAATGCGGATTCTGGAACTTTCCAGAAAAGTCAGCAATGAAGCGCATTATTTTCGAGAGTTCGCACGCTTTTCCTCGGTGGACGGCAAAATTTACATCAGCCATATCGAACCAAAATGCAACATTCTGGAGCTGACCGCCCGTCATTTTGCCGACCGAATGCCATCCGAATACTGGATCATGATCGACGACGCACGAAATCTCGCCGCTGTTCATCCCAAAGACGAAGGGCTCTACCTCACCACACTGTCCGCAAAGGAGATGAAGAAACTGCAGGAAGTCGAAAAACAGAAGGATCTCTATACCGAACTATGGAAAGAATTCTTCCAGTCCATCGGCATTGAGGCAAGAAAGAATCCAACCTGCCAGCGGAACATGATGCCTCTGTGGTACCGAAAACATATGACCGAATTTCAACCGTAAATAGTGTTACTGTTCACACGGCACTATCCCGCGAGGTGTTTTGGCATGAATATGCCAAAATCCCGAGACATACAAGCCAAAATTCCATTGCCGAAGGCAATCTGGAATGAATTTTGGCTAAGTTACTGTGAACGGAGTGAACAGTAACTAAATAGTTATAGATTCCCTCTGTTTTGAGGATAAAAATATTGACAATCTATGCGAATCTGTGGTATAAATAACAAGTGGTTACTTACTGTATTCCACTAAAGGGGATTGGTCAAATGGTATGACAGGAGTCTCCAAAACTCTTAGCGGGAGTTCGATTCTCTCATCCCCTGTTTATAGAAGGCTGGAAGTGCTTGAGAAGCAAGTATTTCTGGCTTTTTTGTTTCGCGTTTCTTATTTTTTGACTATAAATGAGCAAATATCGAAATTTGCACAAATCTACTTTACCAACTCTAAAACATCTTCCAGTGATGCAACATTTGTTATGAATTGATGCAAGTCGCCGAACTGTTCCCATTTTATCTGCTCCTGCAAATAGGAATATCCTTTTTCAAAGAAAATATAGCTTGTCGAAGCTGTAAAAATGCAGAATTTTTTCAAGATCCCAACAACCAAAATTTTGAAAGCTGAAAGGAAGAACCATGTTCAAAAATTACATCCTGAACGAAATTACAAAAGAGAAAAATCACATTACAAACCAACTGGATAATAACTATTGCAAAGCAAATGCTATTCGCAAAAGACGAAAAAAATCCCTTAAAATATATCATCAAACAGAAGAATACCAGGCATCTCTTGAAGAGGCACTGGCCAAATCAAAAAGGTATCAGAAACTCATTTCCGAACACGCTACAGAAGACGAAGATCTAAAAAAAGAATACGATGCCTTCGAACAAAGACAAAAAGAACAAAAAGAGCGGGAAAAGAAAAGACAGGAAGAAAAGCGTTTACAACAGCTACGTGTTCAAGAAAAACTGACCGAGATGGAACAATGCCTGAAAAAATTGGATTTTACACCATTGTTTAAAAAATACACCCAAAAAAGGATCCGTGAAATAGAACAATCTTACTCCCTGGACGTTATCTCTATTGAAACTTATGATGATTACTTCCAAAGCGACTATATTTACAACAAGAAATATTCTGAATTATCCGCAGAAAATTTCGATGACTTCATAAATTCTCTCGAATATATAGAGTGGAGCAATATTTTTATTATCTATGAGGATATATTTGATGATATTTTTCATGCTTTTACTGAATTACAAAAATTCAAGGAAGATGATGATCTTTGCGATTCGCTCACTGACTACTTAACAGATATCATTTCTGACTATGATTATGAAATTGAGTCAGAATTAAGCAGTCGCTTTACAAAATCTTACATCCTTGAACTGATCAGGAAAAATCCTCACTATTGCCTGATGATAAAAGATATGGAAGACAGAGAGCAAAAATTGAAACAGGAAAAACAAGAGTTAGAAGAACGCAGAGAATTCTTACGAAAAACAATCCTACAAAAAATACCGGATAATTACATTGACTTTTTCCCGGAAGCCAGAAAAATAAAGCGGAATTTTATTTTACATATAGGTCCGACAAATTCAGGGAAAACATTTCATGCCACACAAGCTTTGAAGTCAGCCAAAAACGGTATTTATTTAGCTCCCTTAAGACTTCTCGCAATCGAGCAATATGTTCAATTAAACAAGGAAGGATTTCCTTGTTCTCTTATAACCGGAGAAGAAGAAAAACATATTGAAAATTCTTTTTTCCAATCCTCAACCATTGAGATGGCAGATCTGACAAGACAATACGCCGTCGCCGTGATCGATGAGGCACAGATGATAAAAGATTCAGATCGAGGGGGAGCATGGACAGCCGCAATTTTAGGGATTTGTACGAAAGAAATCCATATCTGTGCTGCGTTAGAAGCTGAAGAGATATTAATCAAATTAATACAAGACTGCAAAGATTCGTACAAAGTTCTGCACTATGAAAGACAATGCCCACTTATATGCGAAAAGCAGCCTTTTTCGTTTCCAAGTTCTGTAAAAAAACACGATGCACTTATTGTGTTCTCGAAAAAAAGTGTCCATGCAATAGCCGGGGAACTCCAAAGAACAGGAACAAAGTGCAGTATGATTTACGGATCGCTGCCCTATGAGGTGAGAAAAAACGAAGCAGATAAGTTTATTGCTGGTGAAACAGATGTACTTGTAGCTACAGATGCAATTGGCATGGGATTAAATCTTCCGATCGAACGCATTGTATTTCTTGAAACAACAAAATTCGATGGAAAAACAAAAAGACGGATAAATCCAGAAGAAATACGACAAATAGCGGGAAGAGCTGGGAGAAAAGGTATTTATGATGTGGGATATTATAATGCAGATACATCCATAGACTTCATTCAAAAAAGCATCCTTGTTCAGACAGATCCCATTAAAAAAGCCGTACTTGCCTTTCCAACACATTTGCTGTATCTAAATGCGCCATTATCTGAAATTTTTGAAAGATGGAATGAATTGCATATAAATGATGCATTTGTAAAACAAAATCTGGAACGTGAATTACATTTATGTAAATTCATGGAAAACTATAGCAAAGACAAACAGATTATATATAAATTTTCCACAATTCCATTCAACGAAAATTCAGAACAATTAATGGAATTATGGACCGAAATGTTTTTTGCTGAAATACAAGGTAATGTGTATCCATTTCTGTTATCCGATAAGCACATAACTTCTGACATACATTCCCTTGAAGAAATCTACCGGATCTGCGATTTGTTTTATTGCTATTACCGGAGATTTAATCACACGCAATTTCTGGAAGACACAGAAACTGTACGAAAACAAATAACAAAAAGGCTGATAGAACTTTTGTCTCATCAAAAAAGGCAATAATCTTTTAATCAACCAAGAGCGGTAAACCCAGAAGTGGCTTACCGCCCCGATCATGATTTAGGTATATATAATTTTGCTTTAAATTATTTCTCTAACTTTGGGTGTATTTCATTCATTCTGATACAAACGATAGAATTCATTATAAGTTCGCTTTAATGTTCCATACTTACCGGAATTGCGAATACCATAGATTTCATCTACACTGTAAGACAAAGAAGGAATTCCTTCTCTTGTTACAATTACATAATAATTATCCGTATTCTGAATTGCATCAGCAAAAGCATCACTCATTACAAAGCTATTTCCCTCATCAATAAAAACGATACTGTCCTGCATCATAGAAAGCTGCGCCGACCATGTTCGACCTTCCAAAACAGTACACTCCTTAAATCAAATATTTTCCTTCTTATTTTACCACCACGGTACAGATTACTTTCTTCGTTCCTGCCTTAACAGTAATCTTCGCTGTTCCTTTCTTGATTCCCTTGATCACGCCTTTGGAAGTAACCGTTGCAACAGACTTATTGGATGAACTGTATGTCACCTTGCTCTGGCTGGTAATCGGCGCAATGACCGGCTTTAATGTCAGTGTTTTTCCCTTCTTAACCGTTACCTTCGTAAACGGAAGTTTTATGGAAGATGCTGCAACTGTGCCTTTTTGAACTTTCACCTTGATTACTTTTTCCAGACCACTTTCCAAAGTAATCGTAATCTCTGCATTTCCTGTTTTGTTTTGTGCCGCAATGGTACAGGTTCCATCTGTTTTTCCAGCTACCTTTACCACTTTTGTATTGCTCGACTCCCATGATTTCACAGAATCACCATTCGCAAAGGACACACGGAAGGCTGCCGTCTTCTGTTTGATCTGCATTGTCAGGGAAGACTGCGTGACGGAAATTGTCTTTTTCAGTTTTTCTCCAATTTCCCTTGTCTCACTGACATTTTCACATCCCTTACAGATTCTCTCCTGTATTTCAGGTTCGAAGATGGTTGCAGCAGAAAGCCGGCTCCACTCACTCCAGATATGATTCGTTTCATCGATTGGAGTAATCTTCTGCTCTTCCAAAATCATTTTACATACCGAGCAATGACTTCCCTTCGTCAATCCCGTACCTATACAGGTGGCCGCCATAGCCTGATCAATCACTGGTGTATGATCCGCTTTGGCAATTTTTCCTCTCTCCTTGTTTCCGCATATAGAACAGATTCTTTGTCGAATTCCCTCCTCCATGCAGGTGGATGCTTTTAACGTTTTCCAGACACCATATAGATGGGTATGCTCCGCATTATAGTCCGCACTTGCCATTGGGTATGCTTGATAAAAATTTGCAGATGCATAATCTGTATATCTGGCATGATCTCCAAAATTCTTATCTGTTTTGAGAAAATATTCATAGTCCTGACGCCCTGCATCCCAAGTCGCATCCAGATTATAATAGTAATTTCCAATTTTTACAATATTCCAGCCATGTGACCCGCCATTTCCAATTCCCGAAATATAACGAGCGTCAATTCCGGCTTCCAGTGCCATGCGATAAAACAGCACTGCATATCCCTGACATACTGCTTTTTTATCAATCAAAGCAGCATACGCGGTATGTTTTCGTTTATATGTATCATCATATAAATGGTCATAATCATAAGTAACATTCTCCGTGAGATAATCGTAAATCGCCTTAATTTTCTGATAGTCACTCATGGACGCATCATTCAATCTCAGACTGGATTTCAACGACGCAATCTTCTTGTCTACATCCGCTTCCTGTGCCGCACTGGTGTAATAGGTGACCGTATAAGTCAGTGTGATATAATAAGTTCCGCCTGAATAACTGTAAGAATAACTACAATTCCATCCTGCATACTGCCATAAAAGATAATCACCTTCTTTTGGATTGCCAGTGTGCGTCACCGCTCCATCTACAATCTTATGCGAAATATCCGGACTTTCTTTTGTCGAAACATTTACTACAATTCTTTTTGTACGTTTTTTCATCTGTTCCCGAAAAGAAACACTTGCCTTGCTCACAGACAGATATTCACTCGCTGAAAGAGAAACATTTTCTTCTGAAGGAAGAACATCTGCATCTGGTTTTACCAGTTCCTCTTCGGAAATGATATCCCGATAAAGAGGATTGACATATATTTCTGTAAATATTTGAGATGGATTGCTTTGTGTCTTCTCCTCATCACAAAGAATCTCTTCCGAATCAGAGTTTTCCTCTAATTCAACCTCAACATCCGTTACCATTTGTTCGTCTTCCTCAACTAAGACTTCCGCCAGGATTGTTCCCCGCAACAAAGACAAACACATCACCCATGTCAAAAACACTGCAAGCAAACGAGAATACTTCTTCCTCATACTTTTTCCTCCTGTACATCAAATTTTTCTTATCTTCACTATACCATAAAATATAAGATGAAAAAGGATTTTCTGCGAAAAATAAGAATACTTGACACAAAAAGCAATACGTTATAATAAAATCAGGCAAAGGAGCTTCCACCAAAGTTTCATATGGTTTTGAAAAAAGCTGCTATGGCTTTGAACTGCTTTTGTGAAAAAAGCTATTTTCCCAGTGTGAACTATGATACAATACTCTTAACAAATAGAAAGGCAAGGAACACAAAGATGATTTCTTTTGAAAATGACTATATTGCAGGGGCGCATCCATTGATTTTGCAGCGTTTTGTGGAGACAAATCTGGAGAGTCTTACCGGATACGGTGCGGACCGTTATTGTGAAAGTGCCAAGGAAAAAATCAAGAAAGCCTGCGAGTGCCCGGAAGCAGAAGTGGAATTTCTTGTAGGGGGAACACAGACAAATGCTGTTGTAATATCTACGATGCTGCATGATTATGAAGGTGTGATCACAGCCAATACCGGACATATCAGTACACATGAGGCCGGAGCCATCGAGTACACAGGTCATGAGGTATTGGAAATTCCAGCAGAAAATGGAAAGATTACATCCGATACGTTAAAAACATTTATTGATAATTTCTACGCAGATGCAAACCATGAACATATGGTATTTCCCGGAATGGTTTATATTTCCCATCCGACGGAATATGGAACCTTGTACACTAAAAATGAGTTAAAAAAGATTTCCGAGATTTGTCATTCTTATCATATACCACTTTATCTGGATGGTGCACGTCTTGGATATGGATTGATGAGTCTGGAAAGTGATCTGACTCTGCCAGATATCGCCCGTTTATGTGATGTATTTTATATTGGAGGAACAAAAGTCGGTGCTTTGTGTGGCGAGGCCGTTGTTTTCACCAGAAAAAATAAGCCAAAATACTTTATGACTTCTGTAAAAAAACGTGGTGCTTTACTGGCAAAAGGCCGTTTGTTGGGAATCCAGTTTGATACCCTTTTTACAGACAATCTGTATTTTGACATTTCCCGCCATGCGATTATGATGGCTGAAAAATTAAAGGCTATTTTTCATGAGAAGGGACTTCGTTTCTATCTGGAATCTCCGACAAATCAACAATTTATTATTCTCGAAAATACAAAAATAGAGAAACTGAAAGAAAAAGTTCGGTTTAGTTTCTGGGAAAAATATGACGAAGATCATACGGTGGTTCGTTTTGCGACAAGCTGGGCGACAACAGAAGAGGATTTAAACATATTAAAAAACATCTTGTAAAGCAAAAGAGCATTGAGATTTCATGTTTAGAAAAATATAGGAAAAATGTTAACACAAAATCAAAAAAGAAAGGAAAAACGATTATGAAAAAGTTATTAACTCTTATTTTGGCATGTACAATGATACTCTCCTGCCCTGTTTCTGCCTCTGCCGCATCTGCGAAGTATACAAAAGCAACAAAAGCATATGAATCATGGATGAAGAAAAATTGTTCCAAACCATATTCCTATGCTTATTACGACATTGTAGATATTGATCAGAACGGTATTCCGGAATTACTGCTTTCCAACCAATATACACAAAATCGTTTATACACATATGATTATTCTAAGAAAAAGATGGTTCTTCTGGCAAAGAGCGATCTCGGAAGAAATTTTCCAAATGAGAAAATCATGATGTACAATACAAAGAAAAAAACCGTTGAAATCGTATTTTGGGATACACAAAAAACAGTACGAAAATTTTACCAAGTAAAAGGTACAAAACTGAAAACGATTAAGACGTATGAATGGGGAGGCACATGTCGGATTAACGGAAAAAAATGCTCTGACTCTGCATATCATAAAAATTTAGATAAAGATTTAAAATCTTATAAAGGAATGCGTTATTATAAACGTTACTAAATCTCACCATTCTAAACATGAATACTCTGTTGAATAAACCAGAAAAAGATCCGCCGGGAGAATCTGTCGCATTCTTCCGGCATTCGTTATAGCCAATACTTTTATATGAAATTTTTCGAACAAACAAAAAAGCCAGAAATGCTTGACTTTCAAGCACTTCCAGCCTTTGACCAACAGGGGATGAGAGAATCGAACTCCCGCTAAGAGTTTTGGAGACTCCTGTCATACCATTTGACCAATCCCCTTTATAAAAATAGAGTGACTATTTCTAGTCACTGATATTTACTGATTTTAAAGTATATCTTCAAAACTACATACATGTGACATTTTTTCCAAGACTTAAGCATTGGTTACGCCCTCACCCGATTAGTAGCAGTCAGCTCCAT
>JAUNPJ010000104.1 GCA_030536755.1 Eubacteriales bacterium
CAGGATATTCTTTGGGGTACTATGAAAAGCAGGGACTGGGACATCGTCTGGAAGGCTACGATATTCAAACTGGCAGTACCTCTACATATTTTGTAATCAATGATTCTGTTTTGAAGGAATCTCCTGAGGTGGCAGTGGCAGTCAACAAAGCTCTGATTCGTGCTTATCATGATATTACAGCAGATCCGGACAGTTTCTACGAGCTGCTTGGAGATCGATATGGTGCAGAGGCTGTGAAAGAGGCTTATGGATTTGATGAAACTCTTTCTTATCTGACTCCTGAATTTACGGATGATGTGAAAGAAAAATTGAGCGGTCTTTATGACTGGATGAACAAAAATCAGCTGCTTGGTTCTGAGTTTGATCCGGGAAGCGTACTTGCAACCGAGTATTATGATCAGGCAGTGAAGGAACTGGAAGAAAAATAAAAGAGAAAAATAGAGAAGGAGAAGTATGGCTTATTTATATAACGCAGAGCAAAAAGATGCGACACCTGTGACTGCGGCATACAATAAAAAATTGCTGAAGGAACGTGATCCGGAGAGATTGAAAATCGAACTGGAAGATGTGGCAGATGCAAAAGCACATTTGATATTAGAAATCGGAAATGAAAACATCTATGATGATGCGGGAAATCTGATTTATGATGCAGAAAAATATCCGCTTACTCACAGTGGTGATTTCCCGGATACGGTAAATCCATATTTATGGCAGATTCGTAAAGACAATGAATTTGCCGGAGTGCTGAAAATGGCGGAAGGATTTTACGTGGTATATGGTCTGGAGGTCGCAATGGTGGGATTTATCCGGACAGAACATGGCTGGATCGTGGTTGATGCAGGAAATTATGTGGAGTCAGCCAGAATTGTGCTTAAGATAGCGGAAAAGGCAGTGGGAGAGAAAATCGAAGGACACATCATTGCCGTAATCTACAGCCATTCTCATGTGGATCATTATGCCGGTGCAGAGGCATTTGTCAGCCAGGAGCAGGTGGGAAGACCAGAAGAGGGAAAAATTCAGGTGATTGCACCTGCTGATTATGAGCAGTCTCTGATCGACGATAACCTGTATGCGGGCGTTGCGATGAACCGTCGTCTTCAATACCAGGGAGGTTTTCTGGCATCCAGAGATGAAAAAGGTGCCGTATCGGCCGGACTCAATCAGTCGATTCTGGGCTTGCGCGGACATATGTCGATGATTTTGCCGAATCGCTTGATTGAGCAAGAAGAGACCATTGATATTGATGGCGTATCATTGACCTTTCTTCCATCTCCGAATACGGAGACGAGGGCGCATATGTGTGTATACAGCAACACTCATAAGGTTCTGTTTTTGGGCGATAATGGCATGGGAACGCTGCATAATACCTATACGATGCGCGGTGCAAAAGTTCGGGATGCCGCCTTCTGGGGCAATCTCTATTATCAGCTTGCCGTGAAATACGGAGAGGAAGTGGAGGCTATCTATCAGGGACATGGAGTTCCTCATTTTAAGATGGCAAACCGCCCTGATAACCTGAAAAAATATCTGCTGGATAATGCAGCTGCTTACAAATATCCAAGTGATCAGGCGTTATTGCTTGCAAATAAAGGCGTGAAGCTGAATGAAATCGGAAGAACACTGAAAATACCGGATGAAATCAGTAAGACGTGGTATACAAGAGATCATTATGGAAACTATTCACAGAATGCCAGAGGTGCGGTACAGCGATACCTTGGATATTACGACGGCAATCCGGTCAATCTGTTTCCTCTTTCCGAACAGGAACTGGCAAAAAAGCTGGTGGAGTATATCGGCTCTGAAGAAAAAGTTCTGGAAAAGGCAGAGGAAGACTTTGCAAAGGGAGAATACCAGTGGGTTGCCACGATTACAAATCATCTTGTATTTTTGAATCCACAGAATCTGAAAGCGCGTTATCTGTGTGCAGATGCACTTGAACAGCTTGGTTATCAGACACAAAGCGGATTGTGGAGAAATGGATATCTGGTCGGGGCGGCAGAACTTCGTCATCCTGGTATTGCGAAAAAAATGAATTTTAAATATATGGATAACCGCGAGGTTATGCCATATGTATCGGCTTCCCTTCTGCTGGATTATCTTGCCATCAATTTTGACGGAGAGAGAGCCATTCAGATTGAGAAACGTTTTGTGATAGCTGTGGAGTCAGAAAATGAGGGAAGCCGGGAGGTTCTGCAGTATATTCTCGTACATATTTATAAAGGAACCATTCTCCACACAGAAATTACAGAAGAACAGATTCCAGAAGGAGTACCGGTAGTTCTTCTGACAAAAACAGATCTTTATGAGCTGGCCACAAAACAATATCTGAGAATGATTGATGAGGCCGGTGAGCAAAAAGAAATTATCGATATTTTGCAGGAGTATGTGACAGACACCAGTAAATACGGCAGTTTTCATATCATAGAGCCATTAGAGGAAGATACCATATGAAAGCAGCAAGTATTTTGATCAAACCCTGCTCGTCCAACTGCAATCTTGACTGTAAGTACTGTTTTTATAAAGTGTTGAGCAGCAACAGAGAACAATACAGCAAGGGATTTATGTCAGATGAGATACTGGAAAAGTTAATCATCCGTGGAATTGAATATACGCAGCAGTATGTTTCTTTTGCCTTCCAGGGCGGCGAGCCGACTCTGGCAGGAGTGGAATTTTTTGAAAAAGCAGTTGCTCTTCAGAAAAAATATAATACGAAACATCTGGTCATCGAAAATACGATTCAGACAAATGGAATACTGATTGATGACAGATGGGCAAAGTTTCTTGCTGAGAATCATTTTCTTGTCGGGTTGTCCCTGGATGGCCCGAGGAAAATGCATGACTTATATAGAAGAGATATTCATGGGAAAGACACATTTACAAAAGTCATGCATACGATTTCTCTGTTTGAAAAATATGGTGTGAATTATAATATTCTGACGGTAGTAACGAATGATACTGCTGCGAAGGCTTCTTATCTCTATAACTTTTATAAAAGAAATCATTTTTCATTCGTTCAGTTGATTCCCTGTATGGATGAGCGAAACCGCGACAAGGAAAAGGCACAGAGCTCATATGCGGTTGAACCACAGCAGTATGGAAAGTTTCTTTGTAAAATATTTGATCTGTGGTATGAGGATTTTCAAAAGGGAGAGCAGATGGATATCCGGATGTTTTCCAATCTTGCGCAGATGGCAGCCGGATATCCACCGGAGGAATGCGGTATGAATGGATGCTGCAGCTGCTACTTTGTGGTAGAAGGAGATGGAAGTGTGTACCCGTGTGACTTCTATTGCCTGGATGAGTGGAAACTGGGAACGGTGCAGGATTTCTTTCAGACGTTGATTCAGTCGGACAAGGCAAAGCACTTTATCGCTTCTTCGAAATGTGAAAATGAAACATGCAAAAAATGCCCTTATCTGAAATTGTGCCATGGCGGATGCCGACGCTGGCGGGAACCTGTTACAGAGAATTGTGACAGTGCAAATCTGTTGTGCGAGGCGTATGAAATATTTTTTGAACATACGTGGGAGCGAATTGAAAAATTAGGAAAACTGATTCTTCAAAGATATGGCCGTCCAAACAAATAAGATTCAGGCACAGGAAAGTAAGAGATTGTATAATATAAAAGTATATAATACCTATTGACAAACTAGGTATAAAAGAGTATATTGTATAACATATTTAAGAAAGAACAGGATTCAATATGTCGATTAAAAGTATTGCAAAAGCAGCAGGAGTTTCTCCCTCGACGGTTTCCCGTGTGCTGAATAATCCAGGATACAAATGTTCTGTTCCGGGACTTCGGGATAAAATCTGGAAAATAGCGATGGAGCAGAATTATGTGCCGAATGAGGCGGCGAGGAATCTGAAGCGGGGAATCTCTGAGAGGGAAAATAAAACATATTATATTAATGTTCTCGTAACCAGAATGGATGCATCTCATACAGATCCGTTTTTTGCGGAGCTTCTTCGTGTCGTGGAAAGTGAGATTCACGAAAATGGCTGTATCTTGTCAAAGGTATGGTATAACTCTCTTTTTTCCAATGACAGAAAGTGCAGAAATGAAAATCTGGACAAAATCGTCAATGACATGTATGAAGAGGCAGAAGGAAAAAACGATGGAATGATCGTAATTGGGCGCTGCAATAAGTTGGCTTTGAAAAAGTTGAAAAATCGTTATAAAAGTATCGTGACACTCAATCGCAATTCTACCAATTATGAGGTGGATGAGGTATTGTGCGATGGTCGGAAAATAGCATCTATGGCAGTCGAATATCTGATTTCTCTTGGTCATCGAAATATCGGATATGTTGGAGGGTGCCATAATGAGGAACGCTATAATGGATACATAGATACGATGAAAAAATATGATTTGGATATCATTCCGGAGTATGTGGTTGAAACGAATCAGACAGAAGCAGAAGGTTATGAGGTGATGAAGAATTTTCTTCAGTCGGACGATTGCCCGACAGGAATTTATTGTGCCAATGATATTTCTGCCATCGGAATGCTCAAGTGCCTGAATCGATACCGAAAGCGTTACTATATGCCTTCTATTATCTCTAGTGATGATATCGAGGAGGCGCAATATGCAAAGCCGATGCTGACGACGGTTCGCCTGCCGAAGGAGGAAATGGGGAAATTTGCAATGTATCTTCTTCTGGATCGTTTGAAAGGAAAACACTCCGGTGTAGTCCGAACAGAGCTGACAGGACAGCTGATGATTCGAAACAGCTGCAGCAATGTAGAAGACAGTATGTGGAGTGACTATTGTATATAGAAAGGATTTTTGGAAATGGGACAATATGGATTTAACACAACTTTATTACATGGGATAGATAACACAGATCCATTTGGTGCCACTCACGTTCCAATCTATCAAAGCAGTGCCTTTCGCCATGAAAGTGCAGAAGAACTGGAACAGATATTTGCAAACAAAGCCATGGGCTTTTCTTACACACGCATCAACAACCCCACGATTGAGGCGTTTGAGAAACGGATCGCGAAGTTGGAGGGAGGTGTCGGGAGCATCGCCTGTGCTTCGGGAATGGCGGCTCTGACCAATGCGATTTTGAATATTCTGCAAAGCGGCGATGAGATTGTGGCAGGCTGTGGATTGTATGGCGGCACTGTGGAACTTTTTGACGAACTGGAAAGTTTCGGGATTACGACTCGATATGTGAAGGAAAATGTTTCTCAGGAATACGAAACACTTATAAATGACAGGACAAGGCTGATTTTTGCGGAAACAATTGGAAACCCGAAGCTTGATGTAACAGACATTGCGGCAGTGGCTCAAGTGGCGCATGCACATGGGCTTCCATTTATGGTAGATAATACGACAGCAACTCCGTATCTGATTCAGCCCTTGAAACTGGGAGCAGATATTGTGGTACATTCTTCCTCGAAATATATCAATGGAAGCAGCAATGCGATCAGCGGTGTGCTGATTTATGGCGGTAAATTCAAGTGGGATGCACAGCGTTATCCCGGAATCAAACCTTTCTTAAAATTTGGACCATTTGCGTATCTGGCAAAGCTGAGAAATGGATTATTCAGAAGCATGGGGGCCTGTCTTTCCCCGCAGAATGCGTTTTTGAATAATCTTGGACTGGAAACGCTTGGCCTGCGGGTAGAGCGCCAGTGCTCCAATGCTCTGAAACTGGCAGAATACATAAAAAGTCTGGACACAGGAGTTGCTGTCAATTATCCGGGATGTCCGGACAGTCCGTATCATGAGCTGGCTAAAAAACAGCTTCATGGAGGTTACGGTGCGATTCTTACTTTGAGAGCCGGCAGCAAGGAGAGAGCCTTTGGTATTATTAATGCACTGAAGCTGCCACTCATCGTATCCAACATAGGGGATACAAAAACACTGGTAATCCATCCGGCATCTACGATTGCCGCGCATCTGTCAAAAGAGGCACAGAGGGAATCCGGTGTTTATGAAGATCAGATTCGAATCAGTGTTGGAATTGAAGATATTGAAGATTTGAAACAAGACTTTAAAAATGCAATAGAGAAAGAGGTGTAAGTATGGCAAAAACAGATTATGCAGCATTAAAAAAAGGTGGATTTATGAGACAGAAGCAGAAGGATAACTTTTCTCTTCGTCTTGCGGTAGTAGGCGGTACGCTGACGGCTGAAAATCTGAGAAAAATTGCAGAGGTTGCAGAAAAATATGGAGACGGACATGTACATCTTACATCCAGACAGGGTGTGGAAATTCCGTTTGTGAAGCTGCAGGATATTGATGAAGTAAAAGATTCTCTTGCACAGGGCGGCTGTGAACCGGGAGTTTGTGGACCGAGAGTCAGAACCGTGACTGCCTGCCAGGGCAACGCCATCTGCCCAAGTGGAAATATTGACACGTATCACATTGCAAAGGAACTCAATGACCGGTATTTCGGAAGAGAGCTTCCGCATAAATTTAAATTTGGTGTGACAGGATGTCAGAATAACTGTCTGAAGGCAGAAGAAAACGATGTGGGAATCAAGGGTGCAGCACAAGTGACATGGAAAGAGGATGCATGTATCCAGTGTGGTGTCTGCGAAAAAGCCTGCCGTGAAAAAGCCATTAAGCTGGAAGATAATCAGGTGAAGGTAGATTACAGCAAATGTAATTTCTGCGGAAGATGTGCGAAATCATGTCCAACCGATGCGTGGGATGTCAAAGAGGCTTATCTGTTATCCTTTGGAGGAACGTTTGGAAATTCCATCAGCAAAGGAGAATCTCTTCTTCCGCTGATTACATCCGAGGAACAGCTGTTTCGTGTTACAGATGCGGCGATTCAGTTCTTCGATGACTATGGAAAGGCAGGAGAGCGCTTCAAATTTACGATTGACCGCGTAGGAAAGGATCATTTATATGAAGTATTGAAAGGAGCATACGATGGCTGAGTATAAAATTGATGACACAGTGGATATCACAGATGTGGTGTGCCCGGTGACTTTTGTGAAAGCAAAGGTAGCGCTGGAAGAATTGGACGAGGGGCAGATTCTTGCCATTAAACTCAATGATGGAGAGCCGGTACAGAATGTGCCGAGAAGCATCAAAGAAGAAGGACACCAGGTGCTGAAATTAAACAACAATGATGATGGAACTTACACACTCATCGTGAAGAAAGTGGGTGAGTAAGATGGCACTGAGACTGAACCAGGATAATTTCCAGGAAAAAGTGCTGAAAGCCGAAAAACCGGTGCTGGTTGATTTTTATTCGGATACCTGTATCCCATGCAAACAGCTGGCAGGAATTCTTGGAGATATTGAAGATGAATATGAAAATCAGATTCTGGTATATAAAGTAAATGTCAATTACGAACAGAATTTGACGGCGGAATATAAAGTCATGTCAGCACCGACCTTGCTGTTGTTTGTTGATGGAGAGGAAAAAAGCCGCAAAAGAGGCGTGATCGATGAAGATGCAATCAAAGAACTGATTGAACCATACATTTAAGAGACTTGAAAAAGAGAGACGCAGAAAGGATATAGAAAATGACAATTACAGTTGCAGGTGTAAAAAAAGAATATGAAGATGGAACAAATGTGACTACTCTGATTGAGAAAGAAAATGTGGAAACTCCGGAATATGTGACGGTTACCATCAATGATGAATTTATTGAGAGAGACAATTTTGACAGCACTGTATTAAAAGACGGCGATGCTGTAGAATTCCTGTACTTTATGGGAGGTGGATGTGCGTAATGGCTTTTACAAATGAACAGCTGGAGCGTTATTCCCGTCACATCATCCTGAAAGAGGTGGGAGCCAAAGGCCAGAAAAAGCTTTTAAATGCAAAAGTGCTGATTATCGGTGCCGGTGGACTTGGCGCTCCGGCGGCAATGTATCTGGCAGCCGCCGGTGTTGGAACGATTGGGATTGCGGATGCAGATGAAGTTGACTTATCAAATCTTCAGAGACAGGTCATCCATACGACAGATGATATCGGAAAAGCAAAGGTAAAATCCGCGGCAGAGACAATGCGGGCAATCAATCCGGATGTGACGGTCAATACTTATCGAAAATTTGTTACATCGGAAAATATCATGGATCTGATTGAGGATTATGATTTTATTCTGGATGGAACGGATAATTTTCCGGCAAAGTTTCTGATTAATGACGCCTGTGTAATGGCAAAGAAACCATTTTCTCATGCAGGAATCATTCGGTTTCAGGGACAGCTGATGACGTATGTGCCTGGAGAAGGACCATGCTATCGATGTGTCTTTGAGACTCCACCGCCAAAGGATGCAGTGCCGACCTGTAAGCAGGCAGGTGTCATCGGTGCCATGGGCGGTGTCATCGGAAGCCTTCAGGCTATGGAAGCTGTAAAATATATCATTGGAAAAGGTGATCTGCTCACTGGAAGGCTGCTTACCTATGATGCCCTGAAAATGAATTTCCGGACAATCAAGCTTCCAAAGAATGATCACTGTGCCGTATGCGGTCCGCATCCTACGATCACGAAGCTGATTGACTATGAGCAGGCAGAATGTGATTTGCATATGTAAGATAAACGGAGAAAAACATGCTGAAAATATCAAAGAAAGACTATGAAAAAATATTGAATCACTGCAGGGAAGGTCTCCCCAACGAAGCCTGCGGTCTGCTTGCCGGAACTACGCAGGGAGATGAGACAACGGTTACGGAAGTCTATCTTCTTACGAATCTCGACGCAAGCAGGGAACACTTTTCCATGGATCCGAAAGAGCAGCTTGCTGCCTTGAAGGATGCCAGAGCCAAAGGGGCGAAGATTATAGGAAACTTTCACTCCCACCCCGAATCCCCCTCTCGCCCCTCGGAAGAAGACAAACGGCTGGCGTTTGATCCGTCGATCCTGTATCTGATCTTGTCGTTGCAGGAGGCAGAGAATCCCGTATTGAAAGCCTTTGAAATTGATAAAGAGAAAAATGTGAAAATACAGGAGATTGTTGTTTATTAAACGTTACTGTTCACTCTGTTCACAGTAACTATTAAACTTAAAATATCCCTTGACTTTACTTCTATAAGCTGATGTCAGGGGATGTTTTTGTGCTTAAAATTCCTGTTTGTAGGGTTGTATGTGCACCGCTTTCCTGGTCAACGGAACACTTTCAAACGGCACAGTTTTCGGTTCCTTATTTCCGGAGTCTTTCCACATGACCGCCACTCGCCCGGGAGGGATACCACCGTACAGGCATGTCGAT
>JAUNPJ010000025.1:0-10367 GCA_030536755.1 Eubacteriales bacterium
ACGAGGCGGAAAGGATTATTCTGAGATTTGCAGTCATTATTACATCGAAGAAGATAGAAAGAAAATCGAATCTGGAGAATTCCGGAACCTAGATTTTGTTATTTGCAAGGAATCGGATATTGCAAAATTAACAAATAGCATGGCGGGATTCGGGATGGAACAGAGCCAGAGGGTCATTATTGAATACGATAAAGGATATGGGTATTTCATTGTAAAAAGAATACCGATGGAATATGGGATATCCGAAGATATCCCATAGGGTTTAAATGCTTTTCAGATGGGCTTCCGAACGGAAGATATTACAGAGGAAGAAAAAAATGCAGGAGCTATGCAGGAGGAATGTAAAATCAATTAATCCTGCGGACTAACGGAAAGGAGAGAATAATATGGCAACTACAAAAATTCAGTTGACGGACGATACGTTAAAAAACATCTTGCTTATGGCACCAATGCTGGACGAGATGGGACAGTGCAAGGTATTCGGACTGATGTGCGGCCTGATTGCGGGTACATCAGCATCAAACATTCAGGACCTTGTGGGAATTCGTGAAGAATCAGCGGCCAGCTAGGGGCTGACCGCTGATTGAAAGGCACCTGAAACGCAATTAACGGGTGGCGGTGTAGCGGAGCAGGCGCAATACAGCGCCCGCAGCATCAAGTTTAACACGCTGCAAATATACGGTTACATGGATGATTTCTTTCGCTTTGTTCATGGTAGCTCCTCTCTGGTGCCTACAGAGATATTACCATATTTTGGATAAAATGGCAACAATAATGTTAAAAAATGTAAATAAACTGACCAAGAAAGTTGTACAAGCGGTCGGACATATGTATTACAGGGGGAGGTGACGACATGAAGGAGATTACATACACGAATATCTTTGTGATTGACGGAAAACCGGTAAAGTTCCTGGATATGCCAAAGGAGCAGCGGGTTTCCATCAGCAACCAGATGCGGAGGATCCCACTGGAAACATTGGGAGAGGTGTATAGAATCCACTCTGCTTAGGCAGGGTTCGGAAAGGAGAGCAATATGGAGAGAGTACAAAAGCTGGAGATAGAGAACCAGGTGCTCCGCGAAACGTTGGAAAAGATACGAAAAGTCATTAAGGAGTCGCCGGAGAGTACTGGATATTCGTACACGGTGAGTCATATTGAGAATCTGTTAGACGAGCAAGCAATAAAGACGGAAATCGAGTATCGAATCTGGAAAAAAGATTGGAAGATGTTTTGCACGAAAATGAATCGTTCCCAAGCTGCTGCAGCAGCTCAGGAACATGTAAATGAAGAAACATTAAGTTCCGGATTATTATAACAAAATTCCGGAGGAAAAACAAGTGGGGAAAAAGCATCCATATCGGTGTGCTATCTGCCACTGTTACCTGGACCCAGGCGAGGGACGCATCTGTTCCGACTGCCTGGAAACTATACAGCGGGCAGAGGAGAGGAAACAGGCAATGAGGGATAATGATGTGATTCCGGTATCGGTGAGGGTGCCGGAATCTATAGTGGAGGTGGGGGTCTGTCCGTTCTGCGGGCAGGGGTACGAATTCCAGACCATCGGGCAGGCCACGGATGAGCTGCTGGAGAAGTGGGCGGTTCAGAAGTGCGGCTGCATCGATGCCAGGCTGGAGCGGATGGCAGAGGAAGAGAGACGGAAGGAAGAGAGGAGGCGGAGATGATGAGAGAAATGATTGGAGAGTGTAACGACAAATATGCCGAAGTACGTGTTCGAACGGATTTTTTTGAAAAAATCATAGCGGCCGCAAAAGAATTCACCATGCCGATAGAGATTACCGGAGAGCCTCTCCGGATTGAAATTCTTTATGATCCGGAAAGGCCCAGTGTAACAGTGGAATACTTTAAACGGTAGGGGTTATCAAATATTCCGGAATGTCCAACATGTCAGAGATGGAATATGGAGAATCCCAGAAAACCTTGAAGATTCCGATATGCTCTTTATCCAAATAAGGATTACACATAAACGAGAGGGATTCGAGACGGTTCAATATGTGCTTTCGCTCATCTAAAGAATAAGAGCGCAAGTCAACGCAAAAGCATTTCATAAGACACTTCTCCTTTCTGCTGTACTTGGCTCGGCCAGGAGCCTGTAAGTACAGTATAGGGCGAAGGAGTGAGGAAGACAAGAAAAAGGAATGGGAGCATGAAGAAGTGATACATATTAACGCCAAAATCATGGATGTTGTCCGTCTTGAGGACGGCGTCCAGATAAGTATACGCGCCGGGACACCAGGCCGGCCGCTTCTGGAGAAACGTCCGGGTGATGAGGTGGAGATTGGGATTGAGGACGGACGGACGATCACACCGGCCCAGCGACGGAAAATTTATGCAACGCTGAACGATATTTCACTTCATACCGGATATACTCCGGACGCGGCCAAGCAGGTGATGAAGGTGGAGCATATGCTCCGGACGGAATGCACGGAGTATTTCTCACTGTCTGACTGTTCGGTTACGACGGCCAGGGAATATATCAATACCTTGATGGAGTACGCGCTCCGGGAAGGGATTGTTCTGTCAGGCATAGGCCTGGAATGTACCGATGACATTGATACTTACCTGTACCAGTGCATGAAATACCGAAAGTGCTGCATCTGCGGGCGGTCTGCCGATATCCATCATGTGGATGCAATCGGAATGGGACGTGATCGGCGCACTGTGGACGACAGCATGATGAAAAAGGCTGCTCTGTGCCGGAATCATCACACCATCGCCCATCAGATGGGATGGAAACGGTTTTCACAGCAATATAAAATCTACGGCATTGTGTATAACGACTGCCGGGGGGGGGATTTAGTTGAATAAGACCATCATAAAGTCCATCCTGAAAAACAGCCCACAGTCGCTGAGGAAGAAGTACATATTTATAAACGACAACAGGAGAATCTGCGAGGGGATCGCTACGGTTGGATTCTACCCGCTGTATATCGCACAGAGCCAGGAGGATGCAACATTCTTCACGGCGGACGAGCTGTGCAAATACATATGGGATATCGCGAATACCGGTTCCTGCATCATGGAGTACGTCTTCGTGCTGGCCTGCTACCGGAAGAAGACGAATGACCAGATTGCAGAGGCCCTGAAAGGGAATATGGTGGAATGCCTGACCGGCGGATACCTGCTGTTTAAGGACAAGGAATACCTGGGAAATTACGAAAAGCAGGGCGAGCTGGAGGATGCGCTGGATAAGTATATCAAGCGTTTTGAAGGCGGGGATACATGGCCGGTGGACAAGCTCCAGTTCTGCCGCTTGGATGCGAACGGGAATCCGAGAGGGATTCTGGATATCCGGATTGTGCGTTACCTGATGGACCGGTTCCATATGTTCGTCATGGGTTCAGAACTGTATCTGTATGATGGAGGTGTCTATTCCCTGGATGAAAAAGGGGTAAGGATCAAGGCGGCTATCCAGGAGGTCATCCCGGAGCAGTTCATCACATCGAAGAGTCTGAACGGTGTGTATTCTCTGCTGATTGACCAGCAGGGGATACAGAAGCGGATGGATGAGATTAACGAGTACCCGCCGGACTGGATTAATTTCCAGAATGGCATGTTTTCAGTGAAGGATTGGAAGATGTACCGGCACCGGCCGGAGTATTTCTCCATTAACCAGATACCGCATCGGCTGGACACGGAGATAAAGAAGAACATGGATGAGAATGGGAAGCAGGTTATGAGCTTCTTAGACCATGCGATTCCGGACAAGTCTGACCAGCGCATGATGTGGCAGTATCTGGGATATTGCATGACCAGAGACACGGGAATGCAGAAGATGATGATTATCAAGGGAATCGGCGGCACCGGAAAGAGCCGTATCATCCGCCTGTTCCAGAACATCATAGGAGAGCAGAACTTCAGCACGGTGGACTTAGAACAGCTTTCCCAGCGGTTCTATCCTTCACTCCTGTTCGGAAAGCTCCTGAATGCGTGCCCGGATATCTCTTCCGAGGCGCTTATGTCGGTTGCTAATGTGAAGAAGGCGACCGGAGAGGATACGATGATATACGAGCGGAAGGGTCAGGACGGAAGGGTGTTCGCGCCGTATGCAAAGCTTCTGTATTCTGCAAACGAGATACCGCTTAACCTGGATGAGAAGTCCAATGCGTTCTATCGGCGTCTTCTTATCCTGGAGATGAACCAGAAACCGGTGATTAAGGACCTGGACCTGGACAGGAAACTGCAGGCAGAGGCCGGATATGCTATCTGGATGGCAATCGGGGGGTTAAGGAAGCTGTATGAAGACGGGGAATTTTCGGAAAGTGCGAACAGCAGGGAACTTGTGGCGGAACTTTACCGGGCGGCAGACAGCGCAAAGGCTTTCGTGGATGAAAGGCTGGATGAAAGGGCCGGAGTCTCCATAAAGAGGTCCTTGGTATACGAGGAGTATCAGAAATATTGTCAGGAATACGGCAGGAAGCCGTATATCGCAAATACGTTCTTCCGGAGGATGGAGGATTTAGGATTCATCATGGGGCGGACGGGCAAGGATGGGAGAATTATAAAAAATGTTGCATTTCGAGAACAGTTCGAAGAGGACGAAGAGGGCGAAAAAGTATTCCGGTGACACAAGAGTGTCAGGCCGGTGTCAGGTAAGTGTCAGGTTAGTGTCACCTAACACAAAAAATAAAATATGCGAAAAACCTAGCAAAAATCAGGGTTTGCGGGCGATGATGAAGAGACAGGTGTCAGAAGTGTCAGGTAAATCGAAGTCACGCACGCATGCGCACGCGTATCTTAATTTCATTTTACCTGACACTTCTGACACCTAGTATTAATTATATATATAAAAAACCTAGTAAAAATGAGGGTTAGAGGGATAGAAAGATAATATATTGCCCTGACACTAACCTGACACTTAGGTGACACTGCCCTGACACCTAAAAACAAGCAGGAGGAAAAAGTATGAATCATGTCGTATTAATGGGACGTCTTGCCAGGGACCCGGAAGTAAGATATACCCTGGGAGAAAAGCCGATAGCGGTAGCCAGATACTCACTGGCCGTTGACCGGCGGGGAGCGAAGCGGGATGGCAGTGAGCAGACCGCGGATTTTATCAGCTGCGTGGCGTTTGACCGTGCAGGCGAATTTGCGGAGAAATATTTCCGCCAGGGACTTCGGGTATTGGTTTCCGGGCATATCCAGACCGGGAGCTACACGAACCGGGAAGGGCGCAAGGTATACACAACGGATATTATCATCGAAACACAGGAGTTTGCAGATAGCAAGGGAAGCGGGAACGGTGCGGGAGGCCAGCCGTCAGCCGCGCAGAGTGCTGTTGGGGATGGGTTTATGAATATTCCGGACGGCCTGGAAGATGAAGGGCTTCCGTTTAATTAAAATTAACAGGAGTGTGTGATTATGAAGACGATTGCCATATACAACAATAAGGGCGGATGCTCCAAGACAGTGACCGCTGTGAATTTTTCCTATAATTTGTCGGTCCTTGGATACCGTGTGCTGCTGATCGACATGGACCCGCAGGGGAATGCATCTTCCTTCTACCGCCGGTATGACTTAAATAAGCCGTCCGTAAAGGAACTGCTCACCGGAGAGAAGGCACCGAGCCGGTGCGTCCGGCGGACTATCTATGAAAACCTGGATATTATTCCAGCGAATGTCAGGTTGCGTGAAGTGCGGCCTGACAATCTGGTGGGTGGAATCAAAACATTAAGCTGCTCTTCGCTGGTGCATGAACCGTTCTATGATTTCTGCATCATCGACTGTGCCCCTGGTGTAGATTTTCTGATTGAGGTGGTGATGGAGGCGGCGGACGAGGTAATCATTCCAATCAAGCCAGACCGTTTCTCAGCAGAGGGTCTGGGGACGGCGCTGGACATTATCCGTGAGTATGGGCACGGATGCGTGGAAGCCGGGTGCGTATTTACGCAGTTCTACCGAAACCGTGATACCTTAAAGACAGTCAAGGATATCCTGAACACCCAGGATGTGCGAATTTACAATAACATTGTCCGGAGAAGTTCATTTGTAGACCATTCCGTGCTGGTCCGCCGCCCACTTGGCCGGTGTGCATCGAAATCGAAAGCAAACCTGGATTATATGGATTTCACAAAAGAGTTTCTGGAAAAGGAGGGGGCAAAGGATGGCATTGCTTGAAAGCATTATGAAATCAGACAAACCGAAGGAGCGGGGAGCCGGGTTCGCGATTACGATGGTGCATTATACGAAATTGATGCCTTCGGAAGATAATAATTATTCCGTAGAGAAAATCAAAGAACTGGCAAACATGATTCTGTTGTCCGGAGGGGTAAAACAAAACCTCCTTGCCAGAAAGAAGACGCCGGATGAATATGAATTGATTGCCGGACACCGGCGGCGTCTGGCGGTGAAGTATCTGGTAGAGGAGTTGGGAATGGCGGAATTCGCGATGATGCCGGTCCATATCGAGAAAAGCGGGGACCTTCTCAGCGAGATTGACCTGATTCTGACAAACTGCGGAGCCAGGGAGCGGAGTGATTGGGAGAAGATGATGGAGGTTTCCAGACTTACGGAACTGATGAAAGCTATGCAGACCGGCTCTGACGAAGAGAAAGGCCGTTTCCGGCGTTTGTTCGGGCGCGAGCCTGGAATAAGTGGACGGGAACTCAGAAAGGCTGTTTCTGAGGCGCTGGGGCTGTCAGAAACGAAGGTGGCGAACCTGAATCATATTAATTCCAATCTGATACCGGAGCTGAAAGACCGTTTCCGGGATGGGGATATCGGCGTATCAGTGGCCAATGAAGCAGCATCCCTTCCGGCGGAGAAGCAGGAGGCGCTTTCGCGTCAGGAGGAGATTAAGATAGCAGACGCGAAGGCGCAGAAATCTGTGTCAGATTCTGACACAGAATGTTATCCGGATAATCCGGAAATCCGCTGCGAAAACGGCAGCGAGGAGGAAGGGGGGCCTGTTGCGACGTCGCAAGAGCAGATGGAGCCGCGGATTCGTGATGCATACTGTGATGCGGCGGCGAGAAAGTTTATTAAGGCGTTCCATGATTGGATGCAGGCAGATTTTCCAAACCGGGTGATGAATGTCACGGAGTCCGAAAAACAGTTCAAGGAACGGTTTCGAATAAGCTGTACGATCTGGTGTTTTGAAGCACCTGATGGAACTGGTGTGGCGCATGTCGATCTGTTTGATGATTATGTCCAGTTCTGGAGCGGAAAGGCTGGAGAATGCATTGGCAACTGTGAGTGGTTCTATCTGTGCTCGGCTGTACAGCGAATGTGGAACGTCATAGCACTGGAAAAAGCAAAAGCAGAACGTAACAGCCCGGAAATACCGGAAAAGGTGCCAGAAACAGAAGAAAATGTGCAGGAAATGCCTATAAGCGAACCCGAACCGACCATTGATGATATTGACCTGTCAGTCGAAGCTTACAACTGCTTGAACCGGGCGGGAATCACGAAGTTAAGTGAAATCCGGGATATGTCAGACAGTGAGTTGTCAAGGGTCCGTGGCCTTGGGGCGAGGGCATTTCAGCAAGTCCGGAAGCTGGTCGGTGAGTTTTACAGCAAGGATGATTCGGTAGTTGATGCAGAATTCAGCGAAGTGCCGGCGGCGGAGTACGACTCCAGGATACTGAACAAAATGATTGCAGATGCTGAAAATGCTCTGGGCGTGATGCAGGAGTATTGGAGAGAAAACCAGCCTCAGACCTACACGAAGCATGTCATGGAGCTGCAGGCATATAAGGACCTTCTGGTGAGACATGAGAATGCGGAAGAAGAGCCTGAACCGGTAGAGCAGCCGGAGCTTCCGCTGCTGAAGAATAATGACCAGCGGAAGAAATGGCTCAGAAATTACCGAGACTGGGGAGTATGGTATGAGGATGAGCATATCGGCGTCAAATACTACAAGTATGATTTCGAGAACGGTGCAAGGCTGATTGCAGAGGAATACGAAGGTGAACTTCCAGGCGGAATGCCGTTCATATCCAATTACCTGCATCTTGTCGGAGGCCCGAAAGACGGAAGCACATACCATTCAAAATATTACAGATTTCCGGATTGCGAGACGGATTTGATGGAGTTTTTGAAGGAACTTCAGAGGAAAGGGGAGGGGAGATAAGTGGGCAGAAAGGAAAAAACGAGGATACCGACAAGAAAGGAAGTAGACGCTCTGCTGATGCAGGGATTATCAATTCGTCAGACGGCTGTTGCCCTGGGATGCTCTACGGATACGGTCAACCGAAAGAAGAGCGTAGATACGCGCTGCGGGAGGACCGGATTGATTGAACACTCGGACAGTGCACTCAGGAACCCAATTTGTCCGCAAGAATATGAATTTGTCAAAAAAAACTGCAAAATAGGTGACTTTGTAACTGTGCGGAACAGAAGAAAAATGGATATGAATTCTGAAACAATGTCATTTGGACAGATAGAATCAAGCCGGATCATTAAAAAATTACCACACATTGTTCTGCTGGAGAATGGTGTCCTTGCCTGGATGCCGCTTCCGGAGCCGTACTGAAAGGAGGATTCGTTTTCGAATGAAGATGCATAAAATCGACGATATTATCGACGTTTTGAAAAACGAACGGGAGTCTGATAACGAGTATGTTGGATTTGGAACCGATGAATATGGGCATACCGTGATGATTCTCAAGGAACACGAGCCGGGCTGGTACGATGAGGACGGCTGTGGGGAAGCTGTAGAAGAATTAACGTTGCTTCATGATGAAGGCGAATATTAAGGAGCGCTGATGTTTGGTTCGGTTAGAAGGGATGCAGTAAGAAGCAAAATTAAGATTTAGCGGAGGAAAAGGATGAAAAAATATAAATGTAAGAAAAGCTTTTCTGTGGATAGTTATGATGCGGACGGCTTCTTAATTCCGAACAATGAGAAGATTGTTGAAGAAGGAGAAGTTTACGAACTGGACGAATCTGAAAGAACTATAATCGGTGGAGAGGTACATCTGGATAACTTAGCAGACGGTTCATGGTTGGAAATTACAAGGGAGCATTTCGACAGATCTGTTTGGTGAGTGACTATGAAGAAATCATGGTGGATTGGAAATTATGAAGTAACGGTTCGTGAACTTCTGGCAAGTATTACCATCGTGGCGGTTATGACGATTCTTGGATTCGTGTTTGCTGGTAAAATCGAAGAACACCAGATGGACAAGAACGCTGAGTATTACAAGGCTGCGAAGATCACTAAGACAGAGATGTTTCAGTACGGAATGGATACCAGCGTTGGCAATGCATTTGTGTATGGTGATTTGGAAGCGGTTGATACAGTCACATACCCAGAAATCGGTGGTGCATATCTGTATGTGGAAAAGGTTGAAGAGCATTACAATAAGCATACGAGAACTGTTAAATCAGGAAAGGCAACTATAATTCAGACATATTATACATGGGATTATGCCGGACGAGAGGAAGTTCATAGCCAGAAAATCCGTTTTTGCGGTATCGAAATGGATTATTCCAAAGTGGGTATGCCCGGAGCAGATTACATAGATACCATTAAGCAATCGTCTCATGTAAGGTTTAAGTATTATGGCTGCCAGCCGAAATATACAGGTACTGTCTATACGGATTTGAGAGATGGAGCCATGAAAGATGATTCGTCTTTTTATGCCGGGCAGGATATAGAATCAACAGTAGAACATTTGACATCTGAACTTTCGGTGGTACTGTTCTGGTTGGTATGGGCTATATTAACCGGATGTGCAGTGGTTGGATTTGTTTGCCTGAATAATGATTGGCTGGAGGATGGAAAGAAGTAAGAATTAAGATTTGCCGGAAAATCCGGATTATAAGAGAATCAACGAATTTATGGCTGACGTAAATGAAAAAGTTGTTCGCGGAGAGATTTAATATAAAACAGAAAATGAGGTGTAATTTCAAAAAAAGTTAGGAGCGAGATAAATGGCAGAAATAAAAATCGAACAGGAACATGGACCTTTTTACGAATGTCCAAAATGTGGCAATGAAGAAATCGAACTCGGTCAAGATTATTGCCAGATATGCGGTGATCCGATTTGTTGGAAAGAAGATTAAGAGAAAACCCGGCATATTAATATTTAGCAAAGGCAGGTGTGGCTCTGCAATTGTCTATAAAAAGGTGGGTGAGGTGTATGGCTCGAAATGTATCATACTATGAACTAAGTGAAAAAACATTATCCGGAAAAGAAAGAATAGTGGGGATATTCCGCGCCAGGGAGATATCTGAAAAGATAGGCTGTTCTGTTAAAACAGTGAGTGAGTATGCTTACAATGGCTGCCATTACAAGGGGCGCTGGGGGATGGAAAGGGTAGATGTTGCCAACTTGGCAGAGGAATGGGACAAGGCGCGTATGAAAATTTTGAACAAGGGGCAAGAAAAACAGAAAAAAACAGAA
>JAUNPJ010000025.1:10377-43595 GCA_030536755.1 Eubacteriales bacterium
AGCAATTAAACATGGGTCAGGTTGAGTTATATTGGGAACTTTTTGTATTCATACATTATTGTAAAGAATGTAAAAAAAAAAGAAAAAACTTAAAAAACAGAAAAAAAACAACGATTCGACAGTTTTTCTGTGAGCATACGTTAAAAAAACAGTATGACCATAAAAAAGACAAGTATGTTTTTCTGTGCGTGAAATGTAATCGACAATTTGAAAAGTCATAGGCGGACGCCGGACTAAAAAAAACTATAAATGCATAAAACGGAAGGCGGAAATACTATGACGGAATCCGATAGAAAAAAAACGGAATATCTTAGAAGCTTCGAAAAGACAGAAAAAACGATAAAAGACCTGGAAAAGCGGATTCGGCAGATTCGTGATAGCTGCGTGAATTCAAGCGAATATATGAATATGGCGCGTGAGGCAGAGGAGGAATTAGAGAAAGAAAGAATAAAAAAACTAATAATTATAAAAAAAATTATTGATGCAATAGAAAGAATTGACAAAAAAAACGAGCAGGAGGTTATAAGAAAAAAATATCTCGACATAAAAAGCAATCGCGAGATTGCAAAAGAAATGTGCTATTCTGAAAGTCAAATTAAGCGCATACATAGAATGGCAATCCGGAACTTCAAAATAAATGAATAAAAAGTCATCCAGATATGCCGGAGAAACAGCATATCTGGATGTGGGAAGGGATAACGATATTTTGCATACTTCAAGCAGTCACCCGTCCGCGCCCCGTCCCGCGGCTGATAGGGTGATAGCTTGAATATATGCGGGGTGCTATCGCGCAACCGTTAAGCGCCGGATCACGTCACCGGGGCGGTGCTGGGTTTGCCGGTTACCGGCTTGCATGGGTCTATAGACGGGTACAGAACCGCCGCCGGTCTGGTAAAATAAACTATTTTATTCTGTTTCAATTTTGGAATCTTCATATCCGGCTTTTATAACCATTGCCAAAATCATGTAGGCGCTATCTTCACTGTAAATTTTGTCAATAATCTTATAAATATCGTTATCCCTGTAAACAATCTTATATTCTTTCATGTTCTCCATCCTTTCTGCCTGCCATCATCAGCGTACCGGCGGCACCCGGCGCGGACGCTCCACGGTGGGAGCGTTTCGGCTTATTTTGAGTAATAATATTTATATACTTCTAATCTTTCAGAGTATCTTATATCAAGCACTTTTTCAAATGCTTCTTTTACGATAGGGAGAATTTTGGCCCCGGCTTTGATTGATTTTGCAATAGCCATCATTTCATCATTTGTTTTGTCATAGATGTAGGACACAACATTGTAAAAGGGGTCGTTATTCTGTTCCTTATATACGCATCCAGTCCATACGTTTTCTTGACTTCCTTTGCATTCGTTTCCAAGTTTCTTACAGTTGATACACATATTATTTAACATATTTATTACCTTCCTTTCTATGTATGCCCTGCCATCATCGGAGCAGGTGGGGCGGTTCCTGCTGACGGTCATTTCTGACCGTTTCGGCTGTTTAATTTGTCCATGCGTTCAACATGGTTCTAAATTTATTTTGCTCGTCAACTGTGAAATACTTTTCATCAAGATGATAAATCCAGTAATCGTTGTATTTTTCTTTCAGGTCGTTTAAGAAGTTGTAAAACTCCTCAAACCGCTCTAAATCGTCAATGTGGACGATATACCGCTTTATATCTTTGTTCGGAAGATGTGGAATAAATGAATCTTCTGCAGTTACCGGAGACGCGAATAGGCCTGCAACCTGTATTTTGTCTCTTTTGTCATCCTGCGTATCTCTTCTGATAAAACTGACTACTGCCCATTTCATAAATCTTGTATAATCCTTCATTACAAAAAACCTCCTTTGCATGTGGTTGTTAATTTTGGAAAACCGGCGGTTGCGTTGGGGCTACGGCTGTACCGCCGCCGGTGATGTTACTGCTCTATATAGTAAGTGATAAAGCAGAATCGGGAACTGTTTGGGTTGTTGCGCTTGATTGTGTATCCTACCCCAAACTTCCCTTTGTAGCCTTCTCGGATTTCCTGGCCTTTCCTAACATAGCCTCTTGTTAGCGCGCTGTGATGCTCTTCGTATCTCTTCATGGTATTTTCTCCTTTCGGTGTGTGTTGTTTGTTATGACTTAATTATAATGCACTTATACAGCAAAATCAATATGGAATAATCAACAAATAATGCACTTATATATCGGAGAAATTTGGCGATTATATATAATGCACTTATTCGTTGACATTATAATGCACATAGTATATAATTATGTAAAGCACATAAATAATAGGATGGTGAAAGTATGGAGAAAAAAGGGTTAAAAACAACAGAAGCGCAAAGAAAGGCCGTGAGAGAATACGAAAAGAAGAACGATAGAATAAATGTAATATTTCCGGCCGGGACTAGAGATAAAATGGAAAGATTGGGAATTGACAAACCGGGAACATTTATAAAAGAAATAGTTGCTGCTGAACTTGAAAGAATGGAAAAATATAAAAAGTAATGCACTTATAACGGTTGACATTATAATGCACTTATGATATAATGTAATCACAAAAATTGAAAGGGGAATGAACATGGAAATAAAATTCGAAATGTCCGCGTCCGGCGATCTTATCGCCGTTGTATCTGAATACGGAAAAGAGGAGGAGCATTACAATTTAGGCAAGTCCTCAAAAACCGTATTTGAGTTTTTGAATTGTCCCAAATATCAGGACGCACTGATCTATACAGAGTGATGTAGATCGGACAAGAAGGTTTTAGGGGCTGGCGGTTGCTGGCCTTTTTTTTCTAGGCAAATGTATTTTCTCTGCATGGCAAATGAAATATACCAGACAGGCAAACCATATTAGAATAGTAATGGAAGGTGGTGATAATATGGCATATAGCGAAGCGAAAAAAAATATCTAATAAGAAATCGGACAGAAAATACCAGCAGATACTGTTAAAACCGTACAGGGAAGAAGCCGAAGAAATAAGAAATGCGGCGATAGCGTCTGATCAGAGCCTGCAGGGTTATATTTTGCAGGCCATCCGGGAGCGGATGGCAAGAGAAACGCTTAAAAAATCTGTGTCAGAATCTGACACAAAAGCATAGCAGTAAGAACTATATCATAATGCATCGAGAGGCCCCAGGGGTGCGCCAGCGCGTATTCTCTGGGGCCTCTTTGCGCTTATTGTATGGTTGGCTTATCGTCTTAACTCAAAGAAAAGATGACCCACAATGACCCCTTGACATGTGGTAACATTACAGCATAGGCAGATGCGAGGAAGGAGACGGGCAGGGGCCAGGCAATGGGCGAAGAATCACCCGAATCCGCATAAATACTAGGTTCTTTCCAGCAAGTGCGTGCCGGACGGGTCCAGGGCGGCGGCTTTTTCCCCTAAAAAAAGATTTTTTTTCATGGCACTTCCTTCCTCTTTTCGATACAGAGAGGTGATAAATAAACCGTGGTAGTAAACCAAAAACAATTATCCAGAATTCTTGGCATAACAGACCGAAGGGTTAGGCAATTAAAGGAATCCGGAGTATTTGAGAATTCTTCCGAGGGAAGAGGGTACGAGCTTGAAAAATGTGTTCCAGAGTACATTGACTATAAAGTAAAAGCGGAAACGGGACGGAGTACAAATGCTGACATAGAGGAAGCACGGTTAAAACATGAAGATGTAAAACGCAAGATAAGTGAATTGAAGCTGCGCCGGATGCGGAGGGAGCTTCATGAGGCGGCAGATGTAGAAATTTTTCTAAGTCAGATGTTATCGGATTTTAGAAATACGTTGCTGTCAATTCCACAAAGAGTTTCGCTGGAACTGGTTGGCGAAAACGACCCACTTGAAATATCAAAGGTTTTGGAGAGAGAAATGCTTTTGACTCTGGATACATTATCGGAATACGACCCGCAGCGCATTGATGAAGGTGATGTTACAGATGATTATGACGACGAGGATGGAGAAGACGATGAATAATGAGCGAAAGAACACGAAGCCGGGATAGAACAGCAAATCTCTTCCGGAAGACAATCAGCCAGTCGTTAAAGCGTCCAGAAAAATTAAGTGTTACGGAATGGGCGCAGAAGTATCGTATACTGGATGACTCTAGTGCGATTAAGGGAAAATTCAACATCAATATCACTCCGTATATGAAAGAAATTATGGATGATTTCTGCGACCCCTATATTCAGGAAATTAATCTGGTAAAAGGTTCACAGTTGGGTGGAACGACGGCTATGGAAAATATGATTGGCTGGATAGTCGCTCAGAGTCCGGCACCGACAATGGTTGTATATCCAGATGATGATGCCGCGAAAGATACTTCAAATAATAATATCAGGCCGATGGTTGAGATGACGCCGTGCTTGAAAAACAGATTCTATCCAAGTCTTTCAAAAGAAACAGAACTTAAGTTTAGGGGATGTAAGATTTATTTCCGAAGTGCCCGAACGCCGATGAAAATTGCAAAAAAAGCAATCCGGTATCTGTTCTTCGATGAAATTGATAAGATGACGGGTGCGACCAAAAAAGAAGCGTCGCCTTATAGCCTTGCGAGGGAACGTACAAAGACGTTCAAGTTAAATAAGAAAATATATACCTGTTCAACCCCCACCATAAAGACGAATTATGTATGGACTATACATGAAGCTGCGGATGAACAGAGGAAATTCTTTATTCCATGTCCACATTGCGGTGAAATGATAGAACTTGTTATGAAGCAAGTTATATGGGACAGGGACGAAGAAAAAAAACTAAGTAATGCGGAACGTGCGAAAACAGCCACATATGTCTGCCAGGAATGCGGATGTGAGATTACGGACAAACAAAAAATCACTGCACTGCAAAAAGGTGAGTGGCGTGCGGTCAAGAAAAATGGAACAGGAAATCCGCGAAGCGTATCGTATCACATTAATTCTCTGTATAGTTTCTTCGTGAGCTGGGAAGATGCTGCAAGGGAATGGATGGACTCCTACAATGACCCGGAAAAATTCCAAAATTTCGTAAACTCGTGGCTGGGCGAACCGTGGGAGGATGAGAAGCTTAAAACATCAGAGGATACCGTCATGGAACGCCAGACAGAAGTCCCTGAGTTTGTTGTTCCGAAATGGGCGCATCTCCTTACCGGAGGGGTAGACGTACAAAAGAAATCTGTATACTGGGTTATCCGCGCATGGGGGTCGCACATGACCTCACAAAATATTGCACACGGGCAGTTGCTTTCGCTGAATGATGTTGAAACCGTTATGAACATGGAATACCGGAAAAGAAATGGAGATCAGTTCCTTGTGAAAATGGCACTTATTGATTCAGGAGACCAAACAGACACCGTATACGATTTCTGTACAGAAAACAGTGACTGGGCAGTGCCTTGCAAGGGAACAGACGGTGGAGACAGTACTTATCGTATTTCAACCATTAATAAAAACGGAAAGGCGTACAGCATTCAATTAGTTTTGGTTGATGGCGGAGCTTATAAAAACATGATTGCAGGAAGAATGCTTCGGAAAAACGGAGAAGGTTCCTGGATGGTTCATAGCGATTGCGATTTTGAATATGCAAAGCAAGTGACTGCGGAGCATCGAGTGTTAGAAAAATCAAATGGAAAGCCTAAATTGGTATGGAAGCCCAAACATCATCATGCTGATAATCATTATTTAGATGCGGAGGTATATGCGTTTGCTGCTGCGGATATCTGCGGAGTGCGAGCGCTATTGGAACAGGAAGAAGATGCAGTTACAGAGGTGAAAGCGGATGAAAGAGATGGAGAACAATGGATAGAGGCGCAGGCAGCGTGGATTTGATGAAAGGAAGTGAAACATGCAGATACAAAGAAAAGCAGTGAAAGCCGGAATTGCTGTTGAGTTTCGCTTCGAGTGTCCGGGTTCCATGTTCCGTGTAACCAATTATACGGATGCATACATGGAAGTTTCGTTTGGAAAAAAAGACGAAACGTTTTTAATAAAACCCGAAGAGGCAAAGACTTTGATAAGCAGACTGGAGCCGAGAATGGAGGATTTCACAAATGTAGTAGTAGTTACAGCGGAAATCGATGATGAGAGAGGAGCGGAGGTGCAGTGTCTGGATTATTAAAACGGCTGAGAGCGCTGCACTTTCTGGAAGGTGATTCCGGAGTCGTAAAGCCAAGAAAAAGAAATCTATATTCCGGAATAGAGATTGCCGCGTTTCTTGCCTGCGGTCAAGAACTTATTATTGTTGAACAGTATCGGGAAACACAGCTTCGGAGTACAAACAATGCTGTAGCCGGATTGGTTCAGGAGTCTGATGTGGAGGTGATACCGGGTGGATAGGATGGAACATCAATGGACAACAAAGGAGATGCTTTCAGAAGTAGATAAGGCGTTAGTTTCTGTGCTGGTTGGGGGGCAATCTTATAAAATCGGATCAAGACAGCTTACCAGAGCGGATGCGAGGTTTTTAAGGGAATTTAAAAATGATTTGACGGCCCAGATAGCCAGGGAAGAAAATAACGGGCTGCTTGATGATACATTTGTTGCATATTTTGACGGCAGATAGGAGCTATTAATGAACTGGTTAGATGATGCGATTGGGTTTCTGTCTCCTGAATGGGGATACAGGCGTCAAAAATGGCGTGAAGCACTTAGAAATTATGATGCCGGTAATAATGAAAGGCTAAATGCAAACTGGCGGGTTATAAATCAATCTGCTGAGAATACAGACCGCTATAGCAGGGATACAGTAAGAGCCAGGGCCAGGGATCTGGAACGCAATTCCGATATGATGAATGGGGTTGCCGGAGCATTTCGGCGAAATGTCATAGGGGCCGGATTTGAGCTGAGGGCGGACACCGATGCGCCGGATATTAACGAAAAGATACAGGAACTGTGGAAGAAGTGGTGTAAGAAAAAGAACTGCGATGTAACAGAAACGCAGGGCTTGAATGATATATTGAGGATGCTGGTCCAGAGAAAGAAGATTGACGGCGGAATTTTAATTGTAAAAAGATACTCAAAAACAGGAATTATTCCGTTTAAGCTTCAAATTTTGGAAGTTGATGAACTGGATTCTATGCAAATAGCGCCCTTGCATAAGGGAAATCGTGTTGTAGGCGGGGTTGAATACAACTCCTGGAACAAGGCGGAACGTTATTACATCCGGCAATATGATGTAGATGGTTTCGGCATAGGAAAGCCTTACTGCCTGGAAGCGGAAGATGTAATTTTTTTCTTTGAAAAGAGAAGACCTTCGCAGCTAAGAGAAATGTCTGACATGACTCCGACAATTACGCGGATAAGGGATACCAATGAATTTATGACGGCAGTATCCGTAAAAGAACGAATCATGGCTTGCCTTTCCATTTTTATTAAACGGGCATTCCCTACAGTGAACGGCCTGCCTGGGCGAAATTCAACAGAAAGGCGCATATCTTACGAGGGAAAGACATTATCTCCTGGAATGATAAAAGAACTAAATCAAGGGGATGATGTGGAGGTTGTAAATCCGAACGGACAGGCAACGGATGCAACTGACTATATCAAACTAAATGAACGCCTGATTGCTTCCGGACAGGGATTGAGTTATGAATCCGTATCCAGGGACATGTCACAAAGCACGTATTCTTCTGCAAGGCAGGGGATTATTGAAGACGGAATAACATATGGTGAGGACAAGGAAAAAATTCTGGAAATTTTGGACGAAATCTACGAAACATTTATTATCTCTGCGGTTCTTAAAGGCGTGATTGAAATACCAAAATTCTGGGAACAGAAAGAAGTGTACTTTAAGCATCATTGGGTTGAGAAGCCCAAACCGTGGATTGACCCTGCAAAAGAGGCGAATGCGAATAAAATCGCCCTTCAGACCGGGCAAAAGACATTCTCGCAAATCTGCGCTGAGAACGGGCGGGATTGGAAGGAAACCATTGATGAGATGGCGGATATTGCATTATACGCAAATGAAAAAGGCGTGACGATAGGAGGTGTATCGGGATTTGCAAAAGAAAAGCAAGGCGGAAACGATAAATAGAAGCTATTTCGAACCAACCGGGTTTCGTTCCGTTGATGGAGAAGGAAATGAGCGGAAATTTGAACTTACATTTTCTTCTGAAGAGCCTTATAAAAGATGGTTTGGAGATGAAGTACTCGACCATTCAGAAGGATGCGGAAATCTGGAACGTCTGAATTCAATTGGGTGCCTGCTATTCAACCATAACCGAGATGATGTGGTTGGAAAAATATTGCGGGCGTGGATTTCAGATGGAAAAGGTCATGCGGAAGTTGAATTTGATACGGACGAGCGATCTGAAATCATCTACCAGAAAGTGAAAAACGGGACACTGAAAGCAACCTCATTCGCATATCGGGTCGGCGTCTGGGAGGATGTTAAGGCCGGAGAAAACAGTTCTGACGGGCGCTTCAAGGGTCCGATCAGCATTGCAAAATCGTGGACTGCTATGGAAATATCGATTGTGACTGTTCCGGCAGACGCTACAGTAGGGGTTGGAAGGAATGAACAGAAAGAAGAAAACCCGCTGGATTGGTATGAAAAGCAGATTCAGGTGAACAAAAATAAGATGGGAGGATTTTAACGATGGGAAGAAAGGAAGCATTGGAAAGACAGCAGGAAATTGTAAGCACGGCCGCAAAAGAGAAGAGAGGGCTGACGGATGAGGAGTCCAGGGAGTTTTCAAATCTCCAGGTAATTATTGATGCGGAACCACAGAATAGGAGCGATGGAGAACGTGGTGCTGGGGATGCCGGGCAGGAAGGGGAAGAATCTGATAATACCCGTGAAGCAGAACGGCAGCGAGTGAAGGATATTATGGATATCTGCCGCGGAATGGGAATTGATATGGAACGCACTCAGGAATACATTACGGGAGATATGACAGTGGATGGAGTCAGAAAAGCGATTATGGACGGCATGATTAGAGATAAAGCACCGGTTCCAGCATCACCATCGGTAATAAGGAGCGAGGAAGACAAGTTCCGCGCAGCCGCAACCGATGCCCTTCTCTTAAGGGGAGGCATTGAACTTAAGGAACCGGCAGATGGGGCAATGGATTTAAGGGGAATGTCGCTCCGGGATATGGTAATTCGTTCTGCTAATGATTACAGTCTGTTACAGAAAAGCAACAGTGACCTGTATGAGGTTGCTGTGCGGCAGTTTATGAATCCGAGCGCAGCGTTCCCTGCTATTATGGATAATGCAATCGAAAAGGCGTATAAAGAGGGATACAAAAGCGTAGAGGCTACGTTCGAGAGATGGACGAAGCGAGGCGAATTAAAGGATTTCAAGACGCACGATAATTATTATCTGTCTGGACCTGCCGGAGAGTTTCTGGAAGTTCCGGAAGGCGGCGAGCTGAAGCACGATACTATGACGGATGAGAAGCTTCCGACCAGAAAATTAAAGACATATGGCCGCCAGTTCACCATGACCAGACAGGCGTTTATTAATGATGATGTAGGATTCATCGTTAAGATGCCCGCAAAATATGCAAAGTCACAGAAAAAGACGATTAATAAGCAGGTATATGATGTTTTATTCAACAATTCTGCTATTTATGACGGAAAGAAGCTTTTCTGCGCAGACCACAAGAACATCCTGGCCGTCGGTTCTAAGCCTACGCTTCAGTCATTAACCAAGATGATGATGGCGCTCCAGCTGCAGAAAAATCAGTTTGATGAGGCTATCTACATTCGTCCTGCTGTGATTGTGACTCCGATTGGATATGGACAGGACTTTTTTACAATTTTAAACAGTGAGAATATCGAAACAGAGGGCAACACGAAAGCCAAAAACCCATTATACAAGTACCGCTCTAATTTGGAAATTGTGGAAGAGCCGGTGCTGAATGCATTGGCAAAAGGAGGAAAACTTCCTTGGTTTATGGTCGGTGACAAGGATGATGTGGATGGTGTCCAGGTTGATTATCTGAATGGAAAATCAGAACCGAATATCAGAAGAAGCGAAGTGGCTGGCCAGCTTGGAGTTGTCTGGGATATCTTTTCAGATTGGGGAATTACCGTAATGGATTATCGCGGAATGGTTCGAAATGATGGTGTGGCAATTGATTTCAGTTTATAAAGGAGGCGCAGGATGAAAGCAAGCTACTGGCAGAGAGGCGAGACAATTGATTTCAAAAACAATACCGGAAAAAAAATCGAGGCGACAGATATCGTTGTGATTGGAACCCGGATTGGAGTTGCAGGCGGAGATATTGAGAATGGGGAAACTGGCGCTGTGCATGTGACGGGAGTATTTCAGATGAAGAAAAAGGCCGAGGCGGTTGCACTAGGGCAGCTTCTGTATGCAGATAAGGACTCTATGGATATCACAGGAACGGAAGACGGGAATATTCCTGCGGGATGGGCGGTATATCCGTCGGGGGCTGACTCGAATTCTGTATATGTGAAATTGCTGGGGTGATGATATGGAAAAATTGGTGGCTACCCATTATATTTTGCATCTATCGAAGCAGTATGAACCAGGAGACGAACTTCCAGCTTCAGACGAATCTATGGTAAACGCATGGATTTCTGCTGGAACGGCAATGTGGCAAACAGAAGAAATAAGTTCAGGAGACAGAAGGAAAGCTTTCGCACAAACTGCAGAACCCGGTCTTCCGGCCGCTGACAGCGAATCGGAGCCAGGCGGAAAATTGATAGGGAAAGTAAGGTGAGTTAGTGCAGGATGAGTTTTAAAGAAGCTATTAAGAATGATATTCTTTCGACATTTCTTAATTTGCAGGAATTCGGTGAGATACATATGGTTGATGGGCGCGAGATGACCGTTATCGTGGACAACCTGGAGATGGTGGAACGCGCCAAAGCATATAAAAAATTCGACCGATTCGAGGCGGAAAAAGGACCTGTCTACTTAAAACATATCCTGTTCTATGTGTCAAAGGCGGAGTTTGGCGCACTCCCTACGATTGGGCGAATGATGCGGTTTGATGGAAAAGAGTACTTTGTAACAGATGCCATTAATGAAGACGGGATTTACAGTATCAGTTTGGAAAGGAAGAGGATTGCGTGAAGCAGCTCCAGGTAGAAGTACCCAGAGAATTTTTAAAGGCAATTGAAGGACGGCTGGATGAGGTCACTGCTTTAAATAAAAAAATAAATGTAGCGGCAAATGATGTGGCAAAGAAAACGCGGAAGCTCCTTATCCAACGCATGGTTGAGGAATATCAGGGCGAAGTTGCGAGAAAGCCTGCACTGATGAAAAAATCAAAAATTGAGAAAGCAGGTTCAAAACGCTTTGACGCATCCGTTATTTTTAAATCGCCGGTATATAACATTGAAAATTACCATGTGATTCCGAATCCAAGGCGTTGGGCACAGAAGGCTGGTACGGCGAAATACAAGAAACTCAGAATCAAGGGAAATGTGCTTCGTTCTGGTACGAAACCTTTGGACCGTGCATTTTTTGTTACGTTTCGCAATGGCCATACGGCGGTTGTGGAGCGCGCAGAAGGAAAGTATGTGTATAAAAAGAAATATCGGAATACATCGAAGAGCAGGCCCAGAAAGCGTCATCCGATTAAGGCAAAAGAGAAAATTAGAACTCTTATGTCTCCATCTTACCAGACATCAGTTGGTGGACGCGTTTACGAGAAAGAAGCAGATAATATTCCAGAGATGATGCTGCTTGAAATTGAGAACGTCATTTCGAGAACATTGGAGAAGACAAAATGAGGACATACGGGAAGACGCCATTGGGGCTTCAGGATGCATTAAAGGATGAAGTGGAAATGCTGCTTGATGGGATGCTTTTTAAACAGCCCAAGGGGAAAGAACTTGTTCCAATGAAGGTATATAGGCAGCTGCTTCCAATTCCAGAAGGGCCAGCCCCTGAAAATGGCGAAGAAGAGGAAGAAGAGGAAGAAGATATTCTCGCTAGATGTCCCTGGGCACTTATAAGGATTAATGAGGGCGGCATGGATGGAATTAAAGGGAAACAGGAGGCGGTTGTTACAATCGGTTTCGGTGTTTACGATGATAGCGCAGATAATCAGGGACATCGGGCAATCATGTCGGTAATCGAATGTATTTACGAACGATTTGCCAAGAACCCGATACTTGCCAACGGGTTTACATGCAGCGAGGAGTTCCGATATGCGCTTCAGGAAGATACGGGGCTATTTCCTTATTTCTTCGGAGCTTTAACAACAGAATTTTCATTTAGCGGATTTCGAAGGGAGAATAATTTAATATGACAGAAAACGCAAGCAAGGTAGAGCCGGTAGATATCGGAGAAGAGAAGAATGAATTGACAGGAGAGGTTAGAATTTATGTCGGCCCCCCAATCCGGGGCGTAGCAGTGGGGACTGTGTTTAAAAATGGATTAACGCCAGCAATGGAAAACGCTATTTCCAAAAAGCCGATATTGAAGGGACTGCTGGTTCCGGTTTCGAGAATCCAGGAGGTGAGGCGGAGCCTTGACACAGCCGGGTCCGCATTAAACCGAATTTATAAAGAAGCAGAAAAATAGCAGGAGGAAGAGAAATGTATAAACACAGAATCGAGACGGAAGAAAAAAGCACGGACATCAGCATCGTAAATGAGACAAATGCTGGAATTATTTTTGCTGCAGGAACGTCCGCTGTTAATATGGCATCTGATCCATATGGAATTACGAACGTCCCTGTTATGATATCTGGGCTTGCGGAGGCGAAGGCAAAACTTGGGTATTCGGACGATTTGGGTTCTTACACATTAGGAAATACCATTCAGTCAAACTTTGTAGTATTTCAGAATATCCCTGCGGTATTTGTAAATGTATTAGACCCGAAGAAGCACAAGAAAGCCTTAGCGGAAAAGGTGTGCGCTGTGACGGAAGGCATTGCAAAGGTCGTGGATAAAGGAATTCTTCTGGACCAGATGGTAGTAAAGAAAGACACGGTGGCATTAGTTTCGGGAACGGATTATATTGCAGAGTTTGAAGGCGATGGGAGCGTATCGATTACGCTAATGGAAAATGAAAAAACGAAGGGTGCGTCAGAACTGAAAGTATCCGGAACAGTCATTGACCCGTCCATGGTTACGGAAGATGATGTTATCGGTGGATACGACCTGCTCACTGGTAAGGAAGAGGGATTGGAGCTTGTGCGCCGCGCGTATCCAATGTTTGGGATTCCTGTCTCTGAAATTACGGCTCCCGGATGGTCTCGAAATCCGAAAGTTGCCGGTGTGATGGCAGCCAAAACCGAAGAGATTAACGGGGTTCGTCAAGCAATGGCATTGATCGATATTGATACGCAGACCTATCCCAAAATCACGGATTTGGGAAAGGCCAAAAGTGATTTGGCGATTAACGGAAGAAATTGCACTCTTTTGTGGCCAATGGCGAGGCGGGGCGCACAGGTACTGGATTATAGCGCTGTATGGGCTGCAGCAGCCCATAATACGGATGCGGAATATAATAACATTCCAACAAAAAGCGCATCAAATGAGCTTTTGAATGTGACGGCACCGGTAACAAACGGCGGGACAGAGGATATCATTATTGATTTAACCCAGGCTGAATACGCAAACAGCATTGGAATCGTGGTAATGATTAACGACCAGGGTGTAAGAGCATACGGAAATAATACCGCAGCCTATCCGAATACCAAGGACCCGAAGGATCGGTGGATTCCGTGCCGACGGGGGATGAACTGGTACCGCAATGGATTCGTTCAGCGGTACTGTGACCGCGTGGACGATCCGACCGATTACCGGAAGATTGAATCATTCCTTATTGATGAAAACATTTTGCTCAATACCTGGGCGGGAAACCGGTGGATTGCAGGAGGAAAAATTACTTACAACGAGTCAGAAAATCCCATTGAGCAGATTCTGGATGGGAAAATTGTTTTTCATACTAATATTGCGTTCTGGACCCCAATGGAACATATTGTGGACGTTGTTGAGTTTGACCCGAACATCATTAAAAATGCGTTAGGAGGCGGAGAGTAATGGGAAAGGACCTGAGAGATGTTGTTCCAGATACTTTGAATGATTTTAATCTATATATTGGAAACTCAAGGACGGTAGCCGCTGTCTCTAAGGAAGTTCATATTCCCGCCCTTGTACGGAAAACGGTTTCTACTGATGGGAACGGAGGAACGTATGATACACCTATTCCAGGAAAATATGAGGCCATTGAGCAGGAAATTCCACTGAAGGCAATCCATGAGGACATGACCGAACTGATGGACCCGATTAAATCTGTGAAGTTGACCTTAAGGGGAGCTGTGCAATATACGGACCCGGAAACTGGCGACACTGATTTTTACGGAATTGTTTACGTTGTACGCGGAAAATGTAAGTCCACTGAAGGCGGAAGTTTAAAACCGGGTGAAACCATGGGGACAAAAATCACTTTGTCAGTGAATTATGTCCTGCTGAAGGTCAATGATAAGGAAATCAGGGAGGTCGACTTGATTAATGGCGTAGACAAAGTAAACGGAAAAGACATTATGGAAAAGGTAAGAAAACTTTGCTAAGTGGAGGTGTGTATGGAGGAAGGATTGAAATTGATTAAGGAGGCAGCGGAGGCGGGAGCTTCTGCCAAACCGAAAGAAGAATTGATTATGAAGCTGCACAGTCCGTTTCACTATGCAGGGGAGGAAATCAAGGAATTGAACTTAACCGGACTGTATGATCTGAAGGCCAAGGACCTGGTTCAGATTGATGATATGGTTCGGCGCACGGGAGATGATGGAAGCGCACCGGAGATGTCGAAGCGTTATGCGCTTCTTGTAACTGCGAAAGTAATGGACAAACCATTTAATTTCTGCTACGAGATGGATGCGAGGGACGCGGTGAGGCTGAAGAACGTGGTAGCAGGTTTTTTTTACACGCTGGAATAAAGCGGAGTGAAGTAAGACAGATACAGGAAGTGATTGCCAGAATTTCGATTATCACGCATACGGGAATGGAGTATCTGTACGGAATTCCGATAAGTGAACTGATTGGCTTATTGAAAAGCCTGAATAATGTAATGAAGCGTTAGGGAGGTTTGGATGGGAAGACGTGAGTATGAGCTTGCAGTAAAAATAACGGGAATGATTGACAAATCCCTGAAGGAGTCCACCGAATCAACCAAGAAGGAGCTTCGTTCTTTGGAGAAAGAAGCCAAAAAAACGGATAAATCCGGAACCGGAGTCCTGAAATCTTTCGAAAAAGCAGGAACGGGAATCGATAAACTATGGGGCGGAGCCTTGAAAACAGTGAAGGCGGTGTCTGCGGCGGGAATCGTAGCAGGAACCGTGGTTGGGGCAGTCGGCACCGCTTCCATACATGCCGGTTCTGAGTTTGAATCTGCGTTCGCCGGAGTGAAAAAGACGGTAGAGGCTACCGCACAGGAATATAAGACTATCGAGGATGAAATCCGGGAAATGGCAAAACAGAAGCCGCAGACAGCATCAGAACTTTCTAAAATCGCAGAGTCTGCGGGTCAATTGGGAATTCAGAAGAAAAACCTGATGGATTTTACCGATACGGTTGCTGACCTAAAGGAATCCACAAACCTCGGTGACGAGGGGGCGGAACAGCTTGCGAAATTTGCCAATATCACAAGAATGCCACAGACCCAGTTCAGAAATCTCGGAAGCACCGTGACGGAACTGGGCAATCATCTGGCGACTACGGAAGCTGACATTGTAAGTATGTCGCTTCGGCTTGCGGGCGCTGGAGAGCAGGTCGGAATGACGGAAGCGGATATCATGGGTATGGCAGGTGCTTTGTCAAGCTTGGGAATTGAAGCAGAAGCCGGTGGCTCTGCCTACTCTAAGCTTATGATAAAAATGCAGCTTGCCGTTGAGACGGGAAGTGATTCGCTTCAGGACTATGCTTCCGTTGCCGGAATGAGTACATCGAAATTCAAAAAGGCTTTTCAGACGGATGCGGCTGGCGCAATCGGGATGTTCCTGAAGGGACTAAACGATACGAAGCGGACGGGAAAGACAGCCATTGCCATGCTGGACGAGATGGGAATTAAAGAAGTAAGGCTAAGAGATTCTATTCTCCGTTCTTCGAATGCGAACGAGTTATTTGACGAATCGCTGGAAATGGCGAACCGCGCTTTTGAAGAGAATAAGGCGCTTACCATAGAGGCTGAAAAGAGATATCGGACTCTTGAAAGTCAATTGGGAATTGCGAAGAACCGAATAACAGATGTAGGAATTTCGCTTTACCAGGAGATGCGGCCGGCATTGTCGGAGTGTTTACAGGTTGCCATGGACTTTGCGGATGGAATGGATATTACGGATTCTGATTTTATCAGCCGTACCGCGAAAAATCTGAGAGAAAATGTTCCGACAGTGGTCAGAAATTTGAGGGAGGCAAAAGACACAGTGTCGGATTTCGCAGTACCCTTCATGGAGGCCGGTGAGTGGATGGCAAAGAATCCGGATGTAATAGTCGGTACGCTGACCGGTATCGGAACTGCTATTGTGAGTCTTAAGCTTGCGAAGGAAATCGCGGCAGTGGCATCGTCCATGAAACTTTTGTATGCGGCAATGGCATCGAATCCCATAACGGCTGCCATTGGAATTGCGGCAATAGCAGGCGGAGCAATCATGGGCATTTCCACAAAAGTGAAGATGGCCGCGAGAGAAGCGGCTAGGGCAGACCTGGATAAGCATTTTGGGAGTATCGCTCTTTCCATGGGGCAGATAGAGGATGCGGCCAAGCAGATTGTTAATAATGGAAACATGGAGAAGTTCAGTGCGGCCATGGAAGAAATGGAAAAGGTCAAGAGAGCCGCCGAAGAGCTGCGTGATGCGAATGAAGCACTGAACCGTCTGAACTGGAAAAGCGGAATGGGGATGCTGCTGAGCGAAACGGATCAGGAGGAGCTGACCGGCGCTATGGACAGCATGGTGCAAAGTGCCATTGAGCTGGTAGAGCAGAATCGGTATACTGCTCACGTTAATGTATCGGCTTTGTTTGGAGAGGACAGTGAAATCGGAAACGAAATCTTATCTGGACTTGATTATACTTACGCATCTCTGGAAGCTGAAATAAAGGCAAAAGGGGAACAGCTGGGTAATGTCTACGCAGACGCCCTTACGGATGGAATCATTAATCCGAAAGAACTGGAACGGATAAGGGGCATTCAAGACGGAATTATGAAGCTTACCCAGGATCTGACGCGCGCGCAATTTGAAGCCCAGTTATCTGGAATTAATATGGAATATTCCGGCGGTGCGCTGACCCCGGATTCATTCCAGAACATGCAGGCTGAATTAGACGAGCAAATTGCGGGGATGCAGGAAAATATCAAGGCTTCCAGGGACTCCTTATTGACGGGACTTCATCTCCGGCATAACCGGGGAGAAATTTCGGATACAGAATTTAAAAAACAGATGGACGCTGTCGAGGAACAGTTTAATGGGCAGGAACTGGAGATTGAACTGAGGAGGATGAAATTCTCTACTGATGCTATACAGGATGTGTATGCGGATGTCTTCAGGGAATTTTCCGACGGGTTCAGCGACGAGGCTGATACGGCGCTCGGAATCGTAATCGAACAGCTTGAAAACAGGACACCCTCTGGCACGGCGCTACATAAAAAGAGTTTGATGGAGATTATGGGAATCAATAAAATTGACAAGGCCTCCAGGGATGCGATGTCGGAACTGTGGGAAAGCATGGAGCCTGATTTTTACGAACTTCAAAAAAAGGCGAATGCATATACGGAAGCCGGGAAGAAGATTCCTTATTCCCTTGCAGAAGGATTAAAAGATTCCGCCATGGTCGGTGCGATATCGGGAAACGCAGATGCATTATACCAATTACTGATATTAAAAGCGGATGGGACGGAGTACGAACAGAAATTAAGGGAACTGGCATATGGTTACGGAAATGCGCTTCCGACATCGATTTTGGCAGGGATTTCGGATGGTTCCAGGAGCGTGGCCGGTGAAATTGACCCGGTTATCGAGGAGCTGAGGAGCCAGGTCATGCAGATACTGGAGGAGCAATTCGGAGAGATTGAAGTAAATACCAGGCTGAAGATGAATGTCAGTTCCGAAATTACAAACCTGGAGAACGTAAAGAGAATAACAGCCAGAAAGCCAAGCGTTAATTATGCAATGAAGAATCCTGTTCGGCTAGAACCCCATGCAGAAGGCGGGATTTTTGATACTCCCCATTATGGAGTCCTCGCAGAGGAAGGACCAGAGGCGTATATTCCACTTGACGGCTCCCAGAATGCAAAATCAATCTGGCAGGAGGCCGGTGAGTTCCTGGGAGTCATATCTCCCGCCGGGCCGCCGGATAGACAGCAAGCAGAACGGACATCGAATGATGGAAAAATAGAAGTGCAGATGGTGTTCCAGATATACGGGGAAGCAACGGAAGGAATCCGAAAAGCTTCGGAGGACGCTTATGATACTTTTCGGAAAAACATGGAGCAGTGGAAAAAAGATAACCGCAGGCTCAGCTATTAATGAGGGGATGCAATGCAGACACTTAAAAAGCAGACAACGTATGTTACGAAAGAAGGGCAGGCGTGGGACCAGATTGCCTACGAGCTGTACGGGAATGAGCGCTATTGCGACAAACTGATGGATGCTAACCGGGATAAACTTGATTTCGTTGTTTTTCCGGAAGGAATCGTGCTGAAAGTCCCTGCAGCAGTTGATGTGATGGCGTCCAAGACGCTGGAAAAAGACAGCCCGCACTGGAGGTCGATGATGGATGGTAATTAACCGTTTGCCGGACGGACTTTCGGGAATAACCGTTATTGGCGCCGCTATCCTTCCAGAAGAGATGGAAATAGATAATCCAGGTTTAATGGATGGAGTCAGGAGATGCGGGGTACAGGTTGTTTACGAAGGGAGTGGAACGAATTTACAGCAGAATCTGCATTCGGTTTCCTATCTTGATAATGCATCCGGAAAATCCGACGAAATCACTCTCTGTTTGAATGACCGGGATGGGGATTGGATGGGAGGGACTGCGTTTGAGAAAGAGAGAGACCTAGACGTGACAGCCTACATGTGGAACTGGGGAGCTTCAAAAAGCATTGAGAAATACCATTGCGGAAATTTTACCGTGGATGATATCACTTATCAGGGTGGGAATAACCGGATTACAGTTAAGGGGGTATCTACTCCGGCAGCGAGTTCTTTCCAAACAGACCCGGTATCTAAGACCTGGAAGCAGATAACGCTAAAGCAGATTGCGGAAGAAATGATGTCGAAATACGGCATGATAAACCTGTATTTCTGGGGCGATGACCCGATTATCGAATCAGCCGAACAGGACTCGCAGACAGACAGCGCATTCCTATATGATATCTGCAAGAAGCAGGGGAAAGCCTTGAAAATTTACAAAAAAGGGTTTGTCATATTCGACGAAGCCCTGTATGAAAGCAGGGGGATTACGGCCAGGTTCACAAAGGGCGATTTCATTGGAGGCGATTATGAATGGAACACCACGTTAAACGGAACTTATACGGGTGGAGTCATATCGTATAAACCGCCAAAACAGAAAGAGGCAATTACAGTAACGATAGGCGAAGGGCCTAGATTTTTACATATTCGGGAAACGGTTGAGAGCGAAGGAGAAGCCATTCGCACTATAAGAGAGCGCGTGAACGCTGAAAACAAAAAAGCCGTCACAATCCGGTTTAAGATCATAGCCAATAAGGACCTGGTTGCCTCCTGCAATATCGAGATATATGGACTCGGAAGAATAGATGGAAAGTATTATGTGGATTCCGTATTGAATTCGATAGGACCTGGTGGATATACCATGGATGTGACGGCGCATTTGATTTTGCAAAGGTTGTGATGATATGGAACTGATACGAACCGGAATAATCAATACAGTAAATCCTTCAACTGGAATGGTTACGGTCATGTATCCGGATCGGGGGAATGAGGTTTCAGACGAATTCCCAGTATTTAGTTTTACTGGTGAGTATCGTTTTTTGAAGAAAGGCGAACAGGTTCTGATTCTGAAGCTTTCCAATGGCGGCAAAGCAGGAATTGTCCTGGGAAGGATATGGGATGATGATTCCAATGTGCCGCCAGGGGCAGATTTTTATAAGGAGATGGCGCGCGCGTCCATCTGCGTAAAAAGCGGCTCTATGATATTTTCAGATGAATCAGGAAGTATTTCATTAGATGAAATCATATCAGGGATAAGGAGGTAAACCCATGGGGATGCTTGGAAGCTGGGACGGAATCCGCTTCATGGTGACGGACGAAACTGTGATGCGGGCAGACAACTTGAAGCGGAAACAAAAAGCGAGAATTTCCGAGTATGAAGGAATCAATGATACGAATACAAAAATCCATTTTAATGGGATGGAACCAGCAGAACTTTCTTTCTCAATCGAATTGAATGCCTTGCTCGGAAAACGCCCGGTTAAAACATCAAATGAAATTGATGCAAAGATGAAACAGGGGAGACATGCCCCATTCATACTTGGCCGTAAACAGATAGGGCGCTGCGATTGGATGATTTCATCGAAAAGCGATGCGTATGAAATCATTCTATCAAGGGGCGAGGTCCTCTCAGCAAAACTTGATATCACGATGAAAGAATACCACTGAGGCAGAAGATGGCAGATTATAAATTCATGTTTGAAGGACATGTGGATGATGAAGAAAGCATTAAACGCTGCGTGAGCAATATACTGAGTGTACCAAAAGGTTCTGTTCCGCTGTCAAGGGGGATGGGGTACGCACGAAAGTGTCTTTCGAACAATCCTCCATTGGTGGAAGATGAAATTGCAATTGATATAATCGAACAGATTGGAACTTATGAAAAGCGGGTTGATGTTGATAACGTAGACTTCGAGTATCCGGGTGAAGGCAGAGTGAATGTCCTGATAGCACTTAGGGAGGGAGATACATGAGCAGTGCAGCGGAAAATGGCATAAGAGCATTGAATGAATATCCGGACATCAGTTTCATTGATAATATGACCCTGGAAAGACTGGAAAGCCAGATGATTTCATGGTTTAGGGAAAAGAGAAAGGAACTGACCGGAAAGGATGTGGTCCTGGCCGATGGAGACGACCGGAAGATTATCCTTCAGGCCTGCGCCCTTGTTATATTCCAAGCAATGCTGAATGCGGATAATGCGGGAAAGATGGGGCTTTTGAAATATTCAACCGGAAAATATCTGGAGAACATTGGAGCTTTAAAGCATATTTCGCCAAGAAAGGCAACCGGATCCACAACAACACTTCGTTTTTCGTTAAGGGAGCCAAGAACCGTAGCTACCGGAATACCGAAAGGGACCAGGGTGACTGCGGGTGATGGTGTATATTTTGCAACAAATGAATACTGTGAAATCTCCGAGGGCGAAACGTCTGAGGATATCCGGGCAACCTGCCTGACACCAGGAAAGGCGGGAGACAACTATGGAATGGGTGAGCTGAACCGATTGGTTGATAGTGTTCCGATGATAGATGCTGTAAAAAATATTACGATACCTGAAAATGGATTGGACGATGAAACAGAAGAAGATTACAGGGAACAAATATATGCAGCTCCGGACGGTTATTCTAGCGCCGGTTCAAGGGCGGCATATGAATATTATGCACGGAAATATAACCCGGCAATCGAGGATGTGAGCGTAAAAAGCCCTTCTCCACGTATTGTTGAGATTCGGTGTCTGCTGGAAGGAGGAGCGATACCGGGAGAGGAGTTCTTATCTGGTCTGAATGAATATCTAAGCCAAAGCGATATAAAAATGCTGACGGATAAAATTGAAACGATTCCACCGGATACGGAGCCATATGAAATCTCAATCACTTATTATATCAATCAAAGCGATAGGGGACGGGCTGAATCTATAAGAAAATCCGTGGACGCATCAGTAGACGATTATGTGTACTGGCAAAAAATGAGAATTGGCAGAGATATTAATCCGGATGAACTGCTGAAACGCGTTATGGCCGCCGGTGCAAAACGCGCAGTAATCAGAAAGCCTGTTTTTGCAAAGGTAAACGAGGATTCCGTTGCTTCATTGATCGGGGAGAGGGCGGTGCTGTATGGGGGGCTAGAAGATGATTAAATTATCGGAGGCCGAATTTGCTGACCTGCTTCCGGAATATTTCCGAAGAGACCCGGATGTGAAATCTATCAGTTATGCAGTCAGGCAGGCAATCAAAACACTATTGGATTTTGAAAAAAAGACGACTCTCTATGGGAATGTCGATGCGCAGCCGGACGAAATTCTTGACCTGATGGCGATAGAATTGAAGTCTCAGTATTACAGGGAAGACATGAAAATCGAAACCAAGAGGGAAATCATTAAGAATACGATAGCGTGGCACATGAAAGCCGGGACAAAGTCTAGTGTGGAAGAATTGGTAAAAACGGTATTTGGAAATGGAAAAGTAACGGAATGGTATGAATTTGATGGAATTCCTGGAACTTTTGACATTTCCACAAATGCTTCATCTACGAGCGACATGATGGAACGGTTCCTGCTGATAATCGAGAATGCAAAAAACGCAACGTCCCATCTTAGAAGCATAACGACAGAACACGACGTAGAATCCTGCATTTTTGCATCACTGGGGGTAGCACAGCAGGAGAATGTGACTATTCAAAATGACATCCGGATAAATAATCCGGAGCAGTCTTATCTCCAGAGTGAGTACATAGGTGTGTATGATTTTGCAGAAGCATCAGATGAGACAGAGGTGTCCATGCCGGATGCAATTCAAATGTTTCAAAGCCTGATTTACCTTCCGCTCGGACTGGTGCAGTGTGAAGAAAATATATTCGTGGAAAAGGGAAATAATGAAACAAAAATGAAAACAAGTATCTACGAGGCGAGCGGGGTTTTACAGGAATCAAAAGTTATGTTGGAATAGGAGGATTGGCCTATGGCGATTTTTACACGCTGGGCATTGACCAGAGCGGCTAAGGAAATGATTACAAAGGCGCAAGCTGGCCAAACCACTATATCATTTACGAAAGCGAGGACTGGAAAGGGAATCTGGGAGCCAGACGAAGACCTGGAGTATGCAGAGGGCATCAAATTGCAGATGCAGGAATTCGAATTCTCCGGAATCGATATTCCGGACGGCAATCGGGCAGCTATGGTATTGGAAGTTACTATGAACAACAAGGGACTTTCGGAGCTGTATTATGTCACAGAAATGGGAATTTTTGCAAAAGGTTCGGATGGTAAGGAAATCTTGTACTGCATTTTGACAAGCAGCCGAGGGACGGTTTACCTTCCGGCAGAAAATGGGATTGGACTTTCTGCGATAACAGAGCGCGTTAATCTGGAGGTGGCTGATGCGGCAAATGTCACCGTTGAAACATCCGGGGCATTGGTTTCGGCAACGGATTTTCTATACGTCAGAAATTTCACAGAGATAATAAGAAAAGCACTTTCCGGAGGCACAGAGGGACAACACATTGTTAAGACAGGGGAGAATGAATACCAATTTGCATGGGAAACATTTGTACCGGTTGTGACATCATCCTTGGACGAATTCCCGGAGACGGGGAAATCAAATCGGTTATACATTGATGTAGATTCATCGGAATTGTATGTATGGCTTAACGGAATCTATTTTAAGCTTCCACTGGGAGCAGAAGCTTCCAGTACTTTGCAGCGGCAGATAACAGAAAACAGAAAAGCGATTGATAATCTGAAGCTGCGGACCGAAAAAGTAGAAAAAGTATTCTCCTACGCCGCTTTTACGGTAAGGGCTTCAGAATGGATTCCGCACGAGGAGTCCGGGATAACGGTATATCAATGTGAAATACCGGTGAAGGGAATGACAGAGGATACATGGACATCTGTGTGGCCGCATACAACGGCGGAGACGGCAGAGGGAATTGTTGCAGAACAATCCGCCCAAGCTGTGTTCTTCGGAAAGGGCAAGGCTTATGCTGATGATGGAAAACTGATATTGAAGTGCTACAAAAAAGTGCCGATATATGATTTCGGAATCAAACTTCAGGGGGTGGTCGTATGATGGAAATTCCGATGATGAGCGGTGGAGATGCAGTTGATTATGATCGCCTCACGGCAAGTACAAGGCATGTGAGAGCAGGAGATATTTTCCTGGGAACAGGGAGCGAAGAGGAACAGGTCGGCGATCTGCCCGACATGTCGAATCCTAACGGTTCGGCATGTCTGAAGGATACGGAAATTCCCGTGCATTATCCAGACGATATCCGTGTTGCAATGGACTCGAACGGAGAAAATAAGATTGCTTTTTCTCCGCCCAGAGGGGACTATCCGGGAGGAACTGATGCATATATAGGAATCCTTCCAAAAGACATCGGAATCGACCCGTCAATTATTGCAAATGGACATTCGATATGCGAAGTGATGGGTGATTACGGACGCGATGGGGATGCTATGGCTGGCGATATCCGCGAAGGAGTGGTCGGATACAATAAGGACGGGCGTGTTCCGGGAGGAGCAAGGGACTATGGCAATGTCAATATGACAATACAAGCAGGGTCAAAGTACGAGATAGGCAGTGGATTCCATGAAAATATATGCATAACCGCAAGTGACCTGGCATCGCAGACAAAAGGTGATGCAGCTGCATCTGATTTGGCTTATGGAAAGAAAGCCACTGTAAACGGAAAGGTAGTTACAGGAAATCAGCCGGTTATTCCAGCCATTGACCCTGCAAAGTCCGTTGTTCAATTTGATAATATTCTTTTTGCGAGGATATCTCCGGGAATCCACAGGGACAAAGCAACGAGCGGATATCCGGAAGTGAGCATACCCAGGGCTACAGCGTTAAACGCGATGGGGATAATCAATCGGGGGCAGGCACAGTACGGAGGGATTGGAGCTGGTACGGACTATTACGCAATTAATGGCCTTCCGGAAGGCTTGTATCAGAAGAACGGGGCGGCCTGGGCACCCGAAGCAAGATGTTCTAAAAATACAGTAAGAAATTACCTCGGAGTAGAGGCGTCCAAGATTGTATATGGGCAGGTTATAGCTGAAGTAAATGGAAATCGCAAGACGGCAGATTACGTCGGAGACACGCTCTTTGATAAAGATTTTTATTTTGCAGGTACGTCATACTCGTATCTTGATTCCGGAGGAGATAATTATCGTATAGACGGGGGAACCTGGATTGCAAATGATAAGTACGCCGGATATATTCTGCTTCAATTTGGAATCAACTACAATGGATATTACGATACTGTACCGGTGTGGTATCCGATTGGGACCAATTCGTCAAGACGGTTTATGCTGGCTTGCAAAAATACTCTATATAGTACAGTAGGACTTGTGATTAGCCGAAATCGAAACGGGGACATTTACATAAAAGGACTGAATGGATATCATTCCGGAACTTACCGGCTAAAAATTGTTCGTGTTTTGCGATGCAATCAAACCTGTACGGTATGGGATTAGTAGAAAGGAGAATAAATGTTAGAAGTATATATGAATATCCTCACGGAGGAGGGCATGAAGCTTCATGCAAAGAATTGCGCTGGTGAAAAGATGGAGATTACCAGGTTCGCTATCGGAAATGGTGTATATTCTGGTACGGAATCACAGGCCGCTATCGCCAAAATGACAGCCCTTAAGTCCCAGAAAAACAGCTACGGAGTGACCAAGGTAGAAGTTGTCAATTCCTCCACTTGTCTGGTAACTATGGTAGCGGATAATACGAACATTGCTGCTGGGTATTACGTCACGGAAGTCGGCGTGTTTGCGAAGGGCCAGGATGGAAGAGAAGTTTTGTATAGCGCAATCATTGCAAAGCCAGATAAACCGGATTGGATGTCTGCTTATAATGGCGCAACGGTCGGAACGTTGAAATATTATGACTATATATCAATAGGAAATGCCAGCAACGTGGTTCTGGAAGTTGGCGGTGGCGGAGTCGCGCTTCAGGAAGATTTAGAAGCGATAGAAAGGCGCGTCCTTAACTTAGAACGCGGAGCCGCCGCCTGCATCGGTATTCGGAGAAAATGCGCCGATGATAAAACACCACAATCAAGTACCGCATGGGAGCGTTGGGGTCAGGGAGTAGATGCTGTGGTGCAGTATGCGCGTGGCGATGAGGAGGTACAGAATGACCTTATGAAAATGTGGCCGTACAACCTGATCCGCCCGTGTAACCTTCCGCTGGATGCGGAAGAGCCGGTGGCATATCTGGGTGATCCGGAGTTTGACTGGTACGGAGCTACCGGCGTGGCCGCCGGAACATCGGTCATGGACGAGATTCCAACGGAGATGTATCTTGCCCACTGGTTCGAGAGCGATGAATCTGGACAGATGTGGGAATATAAATGCGTAGCAGATTCCGGAAGATATCCGGGAAGTACTTATGTAAAAGATTTGATGCGGCGTGCAGATGGGTCCACAAAACAGGCATTCTATTTCCCGATTTTCCTTGGCTCCTTAAATGCAAATGGAAATTATGTTTCGGTAGCAGGTGCGAATCCAAAATACAATTATTCCTGCTCGGTGGCAAGAACAGCGGTAAAAACAAACGGAAACAATTGGCAGCTAATCGACCACTGGGCGTGGGAAACTTTTACGGAACTGTTGGAGATTATGAGCGCTGATGCGAACTTCCGAAAAACTTATGGAAGTGGATGTAGCGGGTTTGGAAGTACGGCGTTTCCGGTTTTGAAAGCGGCTTCGGCAACAAACGTAATCACGATGTCAAATACATATGAAAGCAAATTCCGGGTCGGCATGACCGTAAACGTGGGTACTGCGATATGGAATGCATCCGTGTGCCAGGACCGGCAGATCACTGCGATTGCGGCATCCCAGACCATGGAGAACGCAATCGAAATCACTCTGGACGGAACTGCCTTCGACGTTCTGGAAACAAGCATGATCTGGCGATGTGCGCAGAGAACCGGCGCAACGATTAATATGGCATCACCGAACGGCACCGCAGGTGCCAATGACGGACTTCATTCCGTCAGAACCTTATACGTGGAAGATCTCTATGGAATGCTGCATACCGGCGTGGATGGCATCAATCTGAAATTCAGTCAGGAAAAGATGGGGAATGAAATGTATGTTTGCACAAACCCATCAAAGTATGGCGATGCATATGCAGACTATACGTTACTGCCGGAGGTATTGGCATTAAATGTAGAAGAAGCAACCGCATTTGATAAAAGCGGATGGATTAAGAAGGAACATTATTTCGAAGACTACCCAATCATAAATATGCCAGCGGTAGTCAATGAAGGTGCGGGATCAACAACTTATCTTGCGGCATACTGCTGGAATAATAGGAACGGCCAAAGGCCGTTCTTCGGCGGCTCGTTCCACCTTGGCGCGGGCGTGTCTCCGCGCTCTCGGAACTGCTACTTCGGGTTTTCCTACGCGTACTGGGCCTACGGCTCCCGTCCTCTTAGAAGATAACCATGCTTTTTTGAGGGGGACTACGGGGGAACCCTCCCCCGTAATGCTTTTGCGTTTTTTTAAATTGAAACTATAAATCAGGGATTTTGTGACGCAAGTGGGGCTTCTCCCGTTCTTCGGCGGCTCGTTCAACAATGGCGCGAACGTGTCTCCGCGCTATCGGAACTGCAACAACGGGTTTTCCAACGCGAACTGGAACTACGGCTCCCGTCATCTTAACCGATATCGAATGATATTTGACATTATCCTATTTTTGATAATGGCGTCACCTGATTCCATGCCCCTTGGCAAAAATTCGGCCGACTAATGGCACGGGCCAGTAGGTTCAGTCTCGACCGTCCGTGAGGCCAGGTTAAGAGAAAACTATTAGAAAAACATGAGAAAAAGGAAGCTGGAAACACATAAATCAAAGAGAGCAGGGTTTCTGTACGAGAAAATCTGTGATCTGGATAACATCAAGGCAGCAATCCTTAATGCATCGAAGAAAAAACGCAGGCAGAAAAATGTCAGAAGGATCCTGGATAACATAGATTACTATGCGCATCAGATCCAGATGATGCTTCAAAACATGACGTATCATCCGTCAAAATACGTCACGAAACTGATCAATGACGGAATCCGCCAGAAAAAGCGGAATATTGCAAAACCGCGGTTCTATCCGGACCAGTGCATCCATCACGCATTGATCCAGGGAATCGAACCGGTGCTGATGAAAGGCATGTATCATTACTGCTGCGGCTCCGTGAAGGGGCGCGGCGATAAGCGCATCCGGAAAGCGGTAAAGAAATGGCTGAAGCGGAACCCGAAGAAGTCCAAATACGTCCTGAAGATGGATGTCCATCACTTCTACGAATCCATCGATCACGATGAACTGAAGAAGGTTCTAGCAAAGAAGATCAAGGACAAACGGGTGTTGTGGCTGTGCGGCGTGATTATCGATTCCTGCCCGAAGGGAATCCCAATCGGAAACTACACGTCGCAGTGGTTCTGCAATTTATTTCTGGAGGACCTGGATCATAAGATCAAGGCATTCCTCGGAAAAGACTATATCTATGTCAGGTACATCGACGATATGGTTATCATTGGACCAAATAAGCGCAAACTCCACCAGGCCAGAAAGATGATTGAAGAAGAGCTGCAAGGAAAGAAACTTCAGATGAAAGGAAACTATCAGGTATTTCGGTTAAGAAGAAGTCCATTTGAGAAGCACAAGGGGCGGCCGCTTGACTTCCTGGGATGCAAGTTCCACAAGGATGAAACGCTTACCATCCGGAAGTCCATCCTAAAGCGCATCAAACGCAAGGCAAGGCGTATCGAATGGCTGGCAAACCACCACTACATCAGCGCGAGGAACGCAGCTGGGATGATGTCCTACATGGGACGGATACACCAGACAAATTCGGAACACTTATTCCGAGATGAAATCAAACCCCGGATAGGGAGTACAAAGAGATTAAGGAGGATTATAAGCGATGAAGCAAAAATACAGCGAGCGACCGCAGGAGACGTGGCTGGAAGTGCTGCATAATGTACCGGGCGGCGCATGTGTGGTGCATTTTAATGAAAATGTGATTGAGGTTCCTGCTGAATCAGAAGAGGCAGAACCACAGTTCGAGGCGGACTATTATTCGTTTGAGACTGCATTTCGAAACGGACTGGAAGAGTCTGTTTCCCAGAACCGCGAGATATGGCTGGCAGCGGCTATGAAAAAAGAAATCGAAGAAAAGAATCTGACCCTAGAAGAGCGCGTAAAGAACCTGGAGACCATGCAGGATGACCTTACGCTGGCTATCCTGGGTGTATAGGGGGGGGTGAATGCTGTGTTTGAAGAGAATTTGTGGTACGTAAAGCTTCGAAAGCTGTACAAATCCGGGAGAGCAACGGAAAAAACATTGACCAATGCCGTGAATCTTGGATGGATTTCAGAGGAAGAAATGCGGAGTATTCAGGGTGAATTATGAATCCATATGAATTAATTGACAGACTGTGCGACATCACAACGATGCAGGCAGATATTATCCGGAAGCAGCAAGCGGTTATTATGCAACATGGAATCGAAATAGAAAGCCAAGAACTGGATGAATTATTGAGAAATGCGGAGTTGCGGATGGACCAGGTGGAATACTGCAAACGGAGACTGTAAAATGAAAGATTTTCTATTAACAACATATACGATTATCCTGCCCCCGCTCCTTGGATATATCGTATGGATTTTGAAGAGCCAGCACAGATGCAGTGATGCAAACAGCAAAGGAACCATGCTGCTTCTAAGGGTACAGCTCATTGAATACCACGATAAGTATACGGAATTGGGATACATTCCATCATACGCTTATGATAATTTTGTTGAGATGTACCATGCGTACCATGCATTAGGGGGAAATGGTATGGTAACGAAAATGTTTGAGGAAGTACAACATCTGGATATTCGAAAAAATTCGAAAGGGGATTAGGTTATGTTTAAAAATTGCGTATTTAAGCCGGATATTAATACTGTGAAATGGGCAAGGGCGGCAGTCAGGAGAGCGGTTAAGACGGTAGCACAGACTGCAGGTGCTACAATCGGCACTGCAGTAGTTATGGGTGCAGTTGACTGGCGGATGGTAGTGTCTGCATCTGTTTTGTCTGGTATATTATCGGTACTGTCCAGTATTGCCGGTCTGCCGGAAGTAACGAAAGAGTAGTTATGATTCTGCAACAGGCTCAGGACAACCTGGGCCTGTTTTTTAGGGAGGTACAATATGGAAATCAATAAGCTACTTACGCCATACAATCATAACGCGAGCAATGTCAATCGTATTAAGTATATTGTTATTCATTATGTAGGAGCTATCGGAAGTGCAAGAGCGAATTGCCAGTGGTATGCGGGCGGCAATCGTGGGGCTTCGGCACATTATTTTGTGGACTTCGATGGCTCCATCTGGCAAAGTGTAGAGGATAAGGACATTGCCTGGCATTGCGGGGCAGCTTCTTACAGACATCCGGAGTGCCGAAATGCGAACTCCATTGGAATTGAGATGTGTGTTCGGAATGATGGCAACAAGACAGATACCAGCCACGATTGGCGATTTGAGGACGCAACCGTACTGGCCACAATTCAATTGACTAAAAAATTAATGGAACAGTATCATGTTTCGGCGGACCGCGTAATCCGGCATTACGACGTAACAGGAAAAATTTGCCCGAATCCATATGTATACAATACTGGTAATCACACCTGGGATGAATTCAAAGCTGCGCTGGAAAATAAATCCGGTTGGTGGATGGAGAGCGACGGATGGAGATTCTACCTGGGAAATGGTGAGCCGGTGCGGAATGATTGGTACTGTTCGGACGGCGGCTGGTACTGGTTCGATGGGGCTGGCCGGATGGTAACGGATACCTGGTATCAGTACAAGGAACATTGGTACTATCTTGGCTCGGATGGAAGAATGGAAAAGGGTCTACAGGACATCAATGGCAAGTGGTACTACCTGGACCAGGAAGGCCGAATGTCCATGAATCCGGTCGTACTGACGCCGGATAAGGATGGCGCGCTACAGTATCCCGGATTGGCACAGTAAATTTGCGCCAGTGCAACAAGAAGGCAGGTGCCATTATGGAACGCCTGCCTTCTAATACCTTATTCTTGGTAGATTTCCGGAGAAACTGGAAACGCATCGGAAGTAACACTGTAGTATGGATACTCGTCCAACGGCGTAAAATGAAGTGCGCGGAACAATTTGCCTGCTGGCCACAAGCCTTGCTTTCCAGGGTGCTTCCACCAATATAGGCGGTTAACGCTCATGCTTCCGGATGGCCTAGCAGCAGACGCATCGTTATCGAACAGATGAATCAATGCCTGATGAATTTTTTCAGCGTCATCATCCGAAAATCCGGTCAATTCGGCTAGTTGCGGGAATATGGAACCATAAGCCACATACGCACCGTGAGAAATGATGTGGCGAACACCAAATGTGCTGGAGTCCTTTATCGGCCCGTCCTCGACACTATTTATTGACTTGGTGATTCCAACATCCTGAATTTCAACAGGAGCAATCGACCTAGCAATACCGATCGTTACTGGGCCGCGTATTCCAACGGAAGCAGAATCCCCCTTAAAAGGAAATAACTGCCCGAATGCCCGAACATCAAACCAGGTATTAGATGCGATTCTGATGATTTTCTGAACATCCGCTTTGTTTTTCTTATCAATTTCAGACATTAATTCCTTGTTGCCCTTAACGATGCTGACAATACTTAGTGACCCGCTTGAAACGGTAGGGACCATGAGGAGAGGCTCCCCCATTTCAATCAGTCTGTCACGGATTTTTCGTTTCAAACACACATCTGAAATTTCCCCAAATCCGTCCATATCTTGGCGCGGACGCCCTCCATTCAGCGGATCGCCGTTGGGATTACACATTTCCGCCGTTATGATAACGGCAAAATCGATTTTATTTTTCAGCATCATTGCCCTCGCTATCTGCACATTTATGCGTCTTCTTATATTCCTCATACCATTCCAGAAAATTTCCGAATACCTGTTTTTCTGCTTCCTCTCTGGCTTTTTTGCACACTTCAATGTCAGATGAAGAACATAGATAATATTGTTTTTTCTGAAATTTAATTGATGCTATATACCTTTGTTTTGAAGTACACCAACTTACACCTCGTATGCCGGTGGTAGTGTTTTTATTTGGATTTGTCTTTTTTATAAGAGAAATATTAGTATCTGCTATCATCATATCATGTAATTTGCGATGCTGCTCTTCTCTATTTTGTTTATCTAAACACCCGCACGATTTTGCGTTTCCGCTAGTAAGCGAAGAAACATATGTATCAATACTTCCTCCACAATCACATTCACAATGCCATATAGCTCCGTATTTCCCACTTTTTACATAATACTTCGCAGTCAATAAGCCAAATCGTTTTTCGGAGATATCAATACTATTGCGACGCTTTTTATGAATGTTTTCTGCATTCAAGCAACCGCACGAAGAAGTATTTCCGTTTTTTAAAAAGTCCCCTCTAACAGATACTATTGTTCCACATTGACATTCACAAATCCAAAATATGCGCTTACCTTTCTTGGATTCATCTTTTTTTAAAACCTTCAATCGTCCATATGTTCTTCCTGTTATATCGATTAATCCAGGCATTATGCACACTCCCCGCAACAATTATAAAGACTCTTGTTCTCCGCTGTCGTTGTTCATAATTTCAAGAAATACTGTGTATGAAAAAAAATATCTGTCATGCTCCGGAGGAGTACGCAAACCAGCCTCCCAGCTTTCAAGAGTTCTTCTCTTAATCCCATATGAATAAGAGAACCTAACTTGTGAAAGACCTGTCATTTGGCGTATTTCGGCAAACGAACAACGAACCATCTCGTATATCCTCGTAAGGATATCGACAACCACGTCAGCGTCTTCAAACGAATCCATCCAGTCCTGCCAGCCTCTTTCCGCAATATACATGTCCAGATCAGAATACTCTTGGGCCTCACGATACAATTGTACAAATGTACGATATGAAAGATAATACATCACATTGCCTCCTTTTTCATCCATTCTACATATGGTTCAATGTCCATCGCAAACTCGACTGCTTTTCGCCCGACCAGTTTGATAGCTTGAGTCTTCGTCATTAATTCCCTTACACGGAAATCATATTGTTCGGTGCCAAGCCATTCCTCCGCATATTCCTTGTTGGAAAATACATATACCAGGTGTTCCCACCGGCCAAAATCAAATTTGCTTGATACTCCATAAATTTTTCTTTTCATATCGCTCCCTCCTTGCCTTACTAACTTATGTCTATAATATACCACGCAATGTGTGGTAAGTCAACGGAAACTTTTGAGATTATTAAAATAGGAAGAGAAAAACTTTATACGCTCTTACAATAAGGTCATCC
>JAUNPJ010000026.1 GCA_030536755.1 Eubacteriales bacterium
ACCGTATTGATCGGGAATACCGGATGTACCTCTTTTTCCAGAGAGATGCTGGAGGCGTTTTTTGAAGGAGAAGGAGACAAACTGTACCTTGCCAGCAGTTCTTCTCAGGATGAAGAGTTTCGCATTTATCTTGATATGGTTCGGGGAAAAACAGAGTTTCCCGAAGGTGCCGTGTTAATTTCCCGTGAAGAAGGGGCATATATCGAAGAGTTCTGTTTTTGGTATCACGGCAGAGAAAAACAGGTCTATCTGGTTGCAAAAGGACTCCCTGTAAATTTTTATCGCAGAGATGTCATCAGCCTTACGAACAGTATGATTGATCTGATTTTTGCACAAATGCTGTCGATTGGTATGGAATTGTGCCTTCGCAGCGATGTACAAAAGAGACTTTATCTGTATGGTGAAGATACAGAATGGATGCAGTCTTTTTCGGAGGAGGAACTGTTAAGATTATGGTTTTCCGAATATGGTTATGCGGAAGAAATAGATATGCAGGCATTGATGGACGAACATCCGGAGACAAAGCTGCTTCGTCGTATGATGAGAGAGAATATTAAGTAGTGGAGAGAAGGATATGGAGCAGAAAATTGTAAGAAATACATTTTTAAAATTTTTTCTTCCTACAGTAGCCGGTTCTGTTATGTTATCGGTCATATCAATGACGGATCTTATCATTGCAGGGCATTTTGTGGGTGAGATTGCACTGACTGCTATCAGTCTGGCATTGCCGGTGATTATTTTTGTGCAGATTATTTCGGCACTTTTTGGAATGGGTGGGGCAATCACCCTGTCCATCCGTATGGGAGAGGGAAATCTTGAGGAATGCAGCAGGATTTTTACACTTTCTTTGATTTCTTCCTTTGTGATTTCAATGGCTGCATTGATTTTGGGTCTGACTTTTCTGGAGCCTTTGATCCTTCTACTGGGTGGAAGCTATGGAATGATCATGGAACAGGCAAAACAATACATAGGGATGTTATTCTGGGGCATGCCTTTTCTGGTGTTGTCGCCGATTATGATTACTTATCTGAGAAATGATAACGAGCAAGGATATGCCATGGTGTGCGTGGTGACGGCAGGCCTTGGAAATATTGCCCTTTCTGTTTTCTTTGTAACTGTTTTGAACTGGGGAATCGTTGGAATTGCTGCGGGTACGGTGGCTGCTGAGTTTTTGAGCTGTTTACTGGCAGGACTTCGGCTTTTTCATAAAAAACGTATGTTTCATCTTGTCAGAACAAAGGCAGATTTGCAGACGTATGTTTCTATTTTGAAACCGGGACTTGCGCTTGCGGTGATTTTTCTGTCTCAGATTCTGCTTACGATCGTGATCAATCATATCCTTTGTGCATACGGAGGAAGTGAAGGTGTAGCGGTGTACGCTGTCATGAAATATCTGATTAATTTTATGTTTGCGTTGTTTGATGGAGTGACAGGTGCGATTCAGCCGATGCTTGGCATTTATTACGGTGAAAAAGAGGAAAAGAATATCCGTTATACGGTGCGTGATTCTTTTGCTGTCATGTTCATGATTGCAGTTGTCATGTTTGCTGCTATGGAAGGGTTTGGAAAACAGCTTTGTGTGCTGTTCCATGTGGAGAGTGAAGGGCTTACCTCTATGACTGTTTCTGCAATGCATATCCTTGGATTTTATTGTCTGGCAGCCGCCGTGATGACATTTATGAATGCTTTTTACAGATGTACAGGAAAAGAGACGGTATCTTTTCGTTTCAGCATTCTGGATAATCTTGTATTTCCGATCTCTTTTGTAGTGCTGTTTGCCAAAGTATTTGGTATGGGTGCAGAAGGTGTCTGGATCGGTCTTCTGACAGCCGGATTATCAACGATGGTTGTGTGGTTTTTTTACTGCATCTGGAGAAAACAGGGATTTCTGCTTCTTGACAGAGCTGCTTTTCAAAGGCCGCAGGAGGAATTCCATGTCATTTATCCGGCACAGCTGGAGAATATCCCGAAATTGTTATCGGATGTGGAAAGGTATTGTGAAGCTGGAGAAATTGGTGTGAAGTTGGAGTATTATATCAATCTTGCCATAGAAGAACTCGTTGTGAATGTCGTTTCTATGGCCCAGGAGCGTATGAAATCTTCTTATTATGTGGATGTCCGTATCACACCTATGGAGGACGGAAGTACGCAGCTTCGTATCAGGGACAATCTGATTCAGTTCAATCCCGCTGATGTAGGAGACAGCGATGCTTTGGGAAGGACAGAAGATCTGAATAGAAAAGCGGTTGGAAGTGGCGGGATTAATGAACTGGGAATCAGTATTGTAAAAAAAATAGCAAAAGAATACAGTTACCGAAGAACGATTGGATATAACAATTTTTTAGTAACGATTTAGAAGGAAAAAGTTCATGAAAGATATTTTTAGTGTTTTTAAAGAGAAAAGATGGATCGCCAGGATGGTAATAGCCGGCGTACTGTTTTTGGCCTGTGCAGCGCCTTTTCGTATGATGCTGTCTCTTGTACCGGGAATGACAGAGGTACGTCCTGCAAACATGATTCCGGTCGTGTTTGGTATTTTATGGGGACCGGCTGCTGCATGGGGAATTTCCATTGCCAATGCGATTTCAGATATTCTGGTTTCTCATTCGCCTGTTCAGGTATGGCTTCCGGGGTTTCTTATTAATTTTTTCTATGCGTATCTTCCGTACAAGATGTGGTACAGCATAGATTATAAAGGAAACGGTATTGTAAAACCGAGACTTGGAAAAGTTTATGATATTTTAAAATTTATCTGGATCTGCTTTGTAGATTCTCTGGTAACGACTGTATTGCTCGCATTGCTTTTTGAGTATCTGGGATTTCAATCTTACAGTTCTTCCGCAGTCCTGTTATTTTTTAATAATTTTGATTTTGCAGTTGTGCTGGGCATTCCTGTTATTTTAGTTTTTACGAGCCGAAGAGAGGCAAAGTTCTGGATCCCGCCTATGCGAGTCATGGAAGAACAGGACGAAAAAGCGGCATCGAACTATAAGTTGTTTACACTCTTTGATTTACTGCTGCTTCTGGTTGCTGCTTCTGGAGTTATTTATTATCTTTATTCAAAAACAACAGGATTTGTGATCGAAAAAAATGCAGAACTGGTGATACTGGTCGCATTTCTTTTTGTAGAAATTCTCTACATTCGAAGACCTTTCGGTATATACAGAAAGACACGTTTTCGAGTAAATATCCGTGAGATGTCAATTCGGGCAAAGGTAGTGCTTGGTTTTCTGATGGTATCGGTAGTATGCGTTCTTCTGATTGGCTGTAATTCTTATTTTACGCTTCGGCCGCATTTTGAATCACAAAAACAATTATGGGAATATATTTATATTGTAGTTGGTTTCTCTTTAAATGTACTGTTTGTCGTATCGATTCTCTTTTTACGATATGTAGAGCGGAAAATCACAAATCCGCTGGAACTTCTGGCGGAACAGGTAAAAGATTTTGCAAAGAGAGACCATCAGAAAGATGGCATCGAAGAAAGAAATGATTTACAGGAAAATCTCAAGGGAATTAAAACAGGTGATGAGATTGAAGGATTGTCCGATTCTTTCTGTCAGATGATGGATGATATTACTTCCTATGTAACGAATCTGGCACGGGTGACCGCCGAGAAGGAACGCATTGGAGCGGAGCTGAATGTGGCAACACAGATACAGGCGGATATGCTGCCAAGCATCTTTCCTGCTTTTCCGGAACGGGAGGAGATTGACATTTATGCGACAATGACACCTGCCAAGGAGGTCGGCGGTGATTTCTATGACTTCTTTATGGTGGATGACAGACATCTGGCTATGGTCATGGCGGATGTATCCGGAAAGGGAGTTCCTGCGGCTTTGTTTATGGTGATTGGAAAGACATTGATTAAGGATCATACAAAGCCGGGAATGTCTCTTGGAGAGGTGTTTACGGAGGTCAACAACCTGCTTTGTGAGTCAAATAAAGAGGGATTATTCATCACCGCTTTTGAGGCAGTACTTGATTTGGTGACAGGTGAACTTGTATTTGTGAACGCAGGACATGAGCTTCCGTTTATCCAGAAGAAAGACGGACAGTATGAGACGTATAAAACGAGAGCCGGGTTTGTACTCGCCGGCATGGAGGGGATTCGGTATCGACAGGGTTCCCTTCAGATGGAGCCGGGAGATAAGTTATTCCTGTACACGGACGGAGTTCCTGAGGCAACGGATGCGAATGAACAACTGTATGGTATGGAACGTCTGGAGAAGATTCTCAACGAGAACAGAGAAAAACTGCCGGAAGAACTGCTTCCTGCAATTAAGGAAGATATTGACGAGTTTGTGGGAGAGGCTCCACAGTTTGATGATATTACCATGCTTTGTATGGAATATCGATGCGCAATGACAGAGCAGTCGTCGGAAGAAGAGGCGGACAAGTAAGAACGGGGGGAATAAAATGGCAGAGTTAACCTTACAGGCAAGTTTGGAAAAGCTGGATGAAGTCCTGGCTTTTGTGGAAGAAAACCTGGAAAAAAATGACTGTCCTATGAAGGTGCTGATGCAGGTGCAGATTGCAGTGGAAGAAATTTTTGTAAACATTGCCCATTATGCATATGATTCTGAGCAGGGAACGGTAACGATCCGTGTAGAAGTGGGAAAAGATCCTCTTCAGGCAATCATTACGTTTATTGACCAGGGAGTGCCGTATGATCCTCTGCAAAAAGAAGATCCGGATATTTCTTTATCTGCAGAGGAAAGACAAATCGGTGGATTGGGGATTTTTATGGTTAAGAAAAGTATGGATGATGTAAAGTATGAATATAAGGATGGAAAAAATATTTTGACCATCAGTAAGAAAATCTGATTTTGAGGATAGAGAAGGGACGGTTCTTTGTCCGGAATTTCCGGACAAAGAACCGTCCCTGTCAAAAAAATTATTCCTTTGAAGGGTTGAAAGGTTTGACACCTCCAGCCGCAAAGGAAAGTTCGTCGTCCTCTAAGAGGTCATCACAAGAATCGTTTAATAGTTCTAAAAATTCATTAGAACAGCCAGAAATTTCATCCATAGCAGCACAGATAGAAAATAACTGTGGAATACAGTCAGTTGTTTCTAAATTGGTATCAGAATTACAACCTGGATATTTTGGAAATTTTAAATTAAATAATCTCATACAAACCACCTTAATGAAAGCGTACCACAAAGTTTATATATGTATACACAGAAAACGGGAAAGTGTTACAAAAAAGGGGAATCATTATGAAGCAAAATGAATTCGAAAAAATTTACAACCTTTATTATAGCAGAATTTATAGTTATATCAAGAAAAGAATTTCCAACCATCAGGAATGTGAAGATCTGACAAATGATGTGTTTATCAATTTTTATAAAAAAATGGAGAAGTTTGATGAAGAAAGATGCAGTGTCAGTACATGGCTTTATGTGATTGCTTCTAATCGTCTGAAAAATTACTACAGAGATATGAAAGAAGAGCTGCTTTTGGAAAATATGGAGGTTTATATCGGGACTGATGAGGAAACGCCTGAGAGAATTTTAGAATTAGAAGAGATGCGTCACGAACTTTTGGAAGCATTGAAAATGCTTTCCGTAAAGGAACGAAGTATTTTAATACAGAAATTTTATATGGGAAAAAGTTCAGTAGAAATTGCTGAGAATATGGAATTGACTGCGGGCAATGTACGGATTATTCAGAAACGTTCGTTGGAAAAATTAAAAAAAATAATGGAGGAAAGAGGGAGGTAATTATGGCAGAACTGTTTAGAAAAACATCGTTGGAGAAATTATCTTCTCCAGAACAATTAGACAGAGCAATTGTGATTACACCGCCATCTTTTTGGATTGCCCTGGCGGGTGGCTTTGTAATTGTAGTGGGAGTTTTGATTTGGGCTGTTTTTGGGAAAATTCCAGTCAATGTAGACACACAGGGAATTTATCTGAGCGGTGATGGCACCCGTAGTGTTTATGGAGAAGTCAATGGCATTGTTACAGAAATACAGGTAAAACAGGGGGAGCAGATCAAAGAAGGCGATGTGGTGGCTGTCGTAGGAGGCGGAGAAATTTCAAATCAGATTGAAAATCTGGGAAAGAAAATGGAGGATGTGCAGCGAGTAACGCTGAACAGTACCTCGGATATCGTTACTGCCGATAATAAAAGCCTTCTGGATATCAAAGCTGAGAGAACGGGATTACTGGATTCCTACAACCAGACCAAAGACACTCTGAACAAGAAAAAACAAGAATTGGTTAGTGAAAAGAAAAAAGCAGAGGATTTAAAACAACAGTTGGATCATTCAAAAGACATGTATTATAATGCTTTGAATAATACGGGAAACAGTGGTGTCGAGATTGCATACAGCGATGCTCAAAGCGAATTGTCAATCTGTCAGTCTTCCTACAGTGCAGCAGAGCAGATGGCTGAGCAGGCACTTTCTGCTGTGGAACAGGTGCAGGCAGAGTATCATGCTGTACTTACTACTTGTAATTCATTGGAGTCATCTGTGCAGTCTGCAAAGAATGCATATGACAGTACAAAGGAAAATTATGAGAATCAGAAATCAGAAATACAGGAACTTGTGGAAAGTGGTGCTTCTCAGGAAAGTATTGACTCTGCTCAGTCGATTCTGCAATCTCTGGAAGAACAAAAAAATCAGGCGTATGCTCTCTATTCGCAGGAAGAGGAGAAGCTTTCTTCCGCGCGTCAGAGTCTGGATGCACTTGGTGAACAGCTTTCTAATGCTGTGAATGCGAAAAATCGTGCAGACGAGGAACTTTCCGCAGCACAGATGAATTTAAATGCAGCAAAAAACAATTATCAGATTGCCAGCAATAACTATTCTGCTGAGATGAATAGCCGATCTGCGAATTCCGCTCAGCAAAGTATTACAGGTAATGAGTATACGCAGATTGCTTCTGATTATGCTGTTCAGAAAAATAAAGTAGAATCTCTGGAACAGACCATAGAATCTCTGGAACAGCAAGCATTCTCCGAAAAGGATGCTGTGGAGGCTCAGATACAGAAGATTCGTTCTTCCTTTGAAAGTACAAAAGCATCTATACTCAGTGAACTTCAGACGCAGATGGATCAGTATACAGAGAATTTGAAAAAATATGAAATCGTTTCTACGCAGGAAGGTGTTGTGCAGGAGGTAGTCGCTGTAACTGGTTCCATGGTAGGTGCCGGGTCTGAAATTATAAAAGTGAAACAGGGAAGTGAGAATCAGAAAGAAGCTCTTTGCTATATGGCTATTGGAAATGGAAAGAAAGTGGTTCCAGGTATGGAAGTGATGATTTATCCAACAACGGTAAATAAGCAGGAGTATGGTCATATGACCGGGATTGTGGAATCTGTGGCAAGTTATGTAACTTCACAGGAAGAAATGAAGAAAAGACTTGGCGATGATACTTTGGTACAATCTTTCTTATCTCAGGGACCGGTAGTAGAAGTAACGTGCTCACTTGTAGAAGACAGCGATACGGTCAGTGGTTATGCATGGTCCAGCAAGAAAGGAAAAGATGTGTATCTGGCGGATGGAACCATGTTGGAAGCAAGTATCATTACGGAAAGAAAAGCGCCGATTACCATGGTGATTCCTCTGTTAAAAGAACTGTTTACGGAGTCTGTATCATCGAGAGCAGAGGAGGCGCAGTAGATGGGAATAAACATAGGGGATAATAAGGAAAGAAAATCAAAAAAATATGCCAAGACTCCTACCATTTATCAGATGGAAGCTACGGAGTGTGGTGCTGCATCGTTGTCCATGATTATGGGGTTTTATGGAAGACATGTTCCTCTGGAGAAAATGAGAATTGAGACGGGGGTATCCCGAGATGGATGTAATGCTAAGAATATTTTAAGGGCAGCCAGAAAATATGGATTTGAAGCAAAAGGTTATCGCAAATCGATGAATTCTCTGATGGAGGTTACTCCTCCCTGCATTATTCATTGGAATTTTAATCACTTTGTTGTCTATGAGGGACGAAAGGGAAATTATTTTTATATCAACGACCCTGCTATGGGACGACGGAAGCTTACCTATGAAGATTTAAATGATGCTTTTACCGGTATTGTTCTGACTTTTCAGAAAACCAGTGAATTTAAGAAGGAAAAAAGGCAGCGGACATTGCTTGGATTCATCCAAAATCGCCTGAAGGGACAATTCAGTGCAATCATGGCAATGATAGCAATTGGATTTTTGCTTGTATTCCCGGGACTGATTATCCCGGTATTTTCACAGGTATTTATTGATGATATTTTAATTGGAGGCAATACTGGATGGATGGGTATCTTTCTGGTAATCATGGTCTGTACGATGCTGTTCCAGGCGGCTTTTACATATTACAGGGGAATTTTGCTGCAGAAATTACAGAACAAGCTTTCTATGGTGTCTGCACATAGTTTTCTGTCTCATCTTTTCCGTCTGCCGATGGGATTTTTTGACCAGAGATATGCGGGAGATTTGGCAGAGCGTGTAAAGAACAACAATAATGTAAATAACTTTCTGGCAGGAGATTTGGCAGAAACGGTGTTAAATATTCTTGTGGCGGCATTTTATCTGGTCTTGCTGCTTTTGTACAGTCCTTTATTGACGTTGATTGGAATTGCCGGAATTGTCATTAATATGCTTTTGGTACAGCTTACTTCTGGAATCATTGAGAGTTCCACTATGAAGATGCAGCAGGATTCTGGAAAGTTGATCGGAGCAGTGTTTGCAGGACTGAATATTACCAGTACATTGAAGGCTTCCGGTGCGGAAAGTGAATACACCAGCAGAATTCTGGGATATTATGCAAAAACGATTCGTATGGAGCAAAAACTGGGAAAAATGCAGCAGATCATCAATGCGATTCCAAATGTGTTTAACGAGATTTCTAACGTATTGGTCATTTTATTTGGCGGTATTTTAGTCATTCGTGGAGAAATGACAGCAGGTATGCTGGTGGCATTTACCAGCCTTTTGGATGCCTTTATAGATCCGGTAAATAAACTGGTGGGATTTATTCAGAAAATTCAGACTCTGAAGGCGGATATGAGCCGTGTGGAAGATATCATGCGTTACGACCAGGATGAAAAATTTACGCCATCTCAAAATCAGGTGGCTATGACATCGAAACTTAGCGGTGACGTGGAGCTTCGTGATATTTCTTTTGGATACAGTATTCTGGAAAAACCTCTGGTGGAGAATTTTTCTTTTCATTTGGAATGTGGACGCTCCATCGCCTTTGTTGGGGCTTCCGGTTGTGGGAAGTCTACCGTATCGAAAATTGTAAGTGGACTGTATCTGCCCTGGTCTGGAGAAATTCTTATGGATGGCGTACCGGTGCGGGATATTCCAAAGGAAATCATAAGTTCCAGTGTTTCTACTGTAAGTCAGAAAATCACGTTGTTTTCTGGCAGTATTCGAGATAATCTTACGATGTGGAACAGCAGCATTCTGGAGGAGGATATGATCCGTGCCGCTAAGGATGCCTGCATTCATGACGTAATCACGAAAAAACCTGGTGCCTATGAATTTCATCTGGATGAGGGAGGAGCAAACCTTTCCGGAGGTCAGAAGCAGAGATTGGAAATTGCCTGTGCTCTGGCGACAAACCCTACCATTTTGATTATGGATGAGGCAACCAGTGCATTGGATCCGATGGTAGAAAAACAGATCGTGGATAATATTAAGCGAAGAGGATGTACCTGTATCATTGTAGCACACCGTTTGTCTGCTATCCGTGACTGCGATGAGATTATTGTCATGGAGAGAGGCAAGATCGTACAGAGAGGTACGCATGAGAGCCTGATGGAACAGGAAGGTCACTATCAGCGACTGATTCAGAATATATAGGGGAGGGAAAGACAATGATGGTTAATTTGAAAGGTGGTATGACGCATCTTACGGATCAGACAGATTCTGCCTATCGGGTGAAATCTGGAAATGTGTTGGTTTATATCCTTCCTTATGAGGAGAAAAAGACGGGAAGACGTTATCTTCTTTATGAGGCTCAGAAAAATGATTGCATTCCTTCACTTTGCTGGGAGAATGAAAAGCTGGGAACATGGAGATTCTGTCTTGTGGCTTTGGAGACTGCACAGCTGGAGCAATATGTGCCGGAGGATATGGACGCAGTGAAAATGGAATTTGCTGCCTGTATGGACGTAAAACTGTTCTCGCCGGAGGAATTTGAAGAACAAATGGTGGAACAATTTAACATCAACATGATTAAGGAAGAAAGTGGGATTTATGCCACAGCTCTGGAACAGGAAAGAAGTTATGAGCAGAGTCTTCAGATTGTTTATGATATGTTCCAAAAAAAGACCAGAGTGACAAAAACAGAGCCAAGTGGAAATAAAACTTATGATGCAGTTGCGAAAATCTGTGATTATATGGGAATTAAAATGATGCCTTTTGAACTGGTGAGGGAAAGCTGCAGAAGAAAGATCACATTATACGATATTGCCCGCTTGTCTCATTTTACCACCAGGCAGATTATTTTGGAGGAAAACTGGTATAAGAAGGATTCCGGTGCAATATTGGCTTACAAAAGAAAGGGAAGGACTCCGATTGCCTGCATTCCCAAAGGTCCGTCAAAATATATTGCCTATGATGTATCGGACAATAGTGAACAAACGATTGATGAAGATTATGCCCAAACTTTGGAAGTTCAGGCAGATATGTTATATCGTCCATTTCCGATGGAGAAAATCAATTTGAAAAAGCTGCTGCAGTTTGGATTGAGAGGCGTTTATAAACGCGAAATCGTGAATCTTTTGTTTCTGTCACTTTTGGGGACTTTGGTAGGACTGTTGATTCCTGTGATCAATCAACAACTTTATGACAAATATATTCCTATGGCCGATCAAAACGGACTGGTGCAGATGTGTATGGTAGTGCTGGCCTGCACATTGGGAAACCTGGGATTTACAGTAGTGAAAAATCTTGCGACGTTTCGCAGCATGAACAGTATGGAATATGCGGTACAAAGTGCCACTTATGATCGTCTGTTCAGTCTTCCGGAGAGCTTTTTCAGAGAGTATGAGTCAGCGGACCTGGCGCAGAGAGTTATGGGCGTTACCTCTATTTTTCAGGTCATGGCAGATGTCATGCTCCAGACACTTTTAAATGTAGTCTTTTCTGTACTCTATTTGGTAAGAATGTTTCAGTACAGCGGAAAATTGTCAGGAATTGCTTTTTTTATGGTATTGGTGATTATGTTGATTACCGGATTTGTAGGATATCGGCAGTTAAAATATGAAGGCGAGTTAATGGAATTGGAGGGCAGAATTTCCTCTATACTATACCAATTTTTGGTAGGAATTTCGAAGATTCGTATTGCGGGAATTGAAAATCGTGCACTCCTGGAATATTTAAAACCGTACGCCAGGGCAAGAAAGCTGACAATGAACAAAGAGCGCATGAGTGTGTTGGTGGATACCATCATAGGTGCTTCTGGTGTGCTGTTTTCCATTGTACTGTATTTCGTTATGGTAAAACAGAGTGTCTCATTGAGTATGGGTGCTTTTATGGGCTTTATGACCGCTTTTGGATCTTTTTCGGGTGCTATGATGGGAATGGTTTCGTCCTTTATGGATGTCAACAATGTCATTCCTGCTTATAAACGCTGCAGACCGGTATTAGATACCTTGCCTGAATTTGAAGAAGATACCCTGCTTCCTGGAACTTTGACAGGGGATATTGAGGTGTCAAATGTGGATTTTGCATACAATCAGGAAAGCGGGTTGGTTTTGAATGAATTGTCTTTCCATGTAAAAGCCGGGGAATATATCGGTATTGTAGGATCTTCAGGGTGTGGAAAGTCGACACTGATGAAATTGCTGTTGGGATTTGAAAAACCGCAGAAGGGTAAGATTTTTTACGATGGGAAAGATATTGACAGCATGGATAAACGAGAGCTTCGTAAGAAATTTGGTGTGGTGCTCCAGGACGGTGATTTGATTTCGGGAAGCATTTATGACAACATCATCATTACTGCTCCGAATACGACAATGAAGCGTGTGGAACAGGTAGTGGAAGAAGTTGGACTAAAGCAGGATATTGAACAGATGCCTATGGGGCTGCATACCATTCTGTCTGAGGACAGCGGAACCATATCAGGTGGACAGAAGCAGAGAATTCTTATCGCAAGAGCCATTGTGGGAAAACCAAAGATTCTTTATTTTGATGAAGCAACCAGTGCGTTGGATAACGTGACACAGTCTATGGTATGCCAGAGCTTGGAAAAATTGAATGCCACCAGAATTGTCATTGCTCATCGGCTCAGTACGGTTATGAACTGTGATCGGATTTTTGTTATGGATCAGGGAAAAATTGTAGAAGAAGGAAATTACCAGCAGCTCATGGAGAAGCGTGGATTGTTTTATCAGCTTGCCAGCCGACAGATGGCGTAATGCGTTAAAAAAAATATAGGAAGATATTTTATTTTTTGTAACGTTTTTTAAAATCTGGTGTATATAAGGGTGTAAGAAACATGAGGGACAGCATCCCGGTTGAACATAATTTATTATTTTTATATAAGGAGGATTTTAGTATGGCAACAATCAAAGAAGTATTAGCGAACGAAGAAGTAGCAAAGGAGTTTTTCAGCAAAGAGTCACCAGAAGAGGCACAGGCATTTTTAAAAGAAAAAGGTGTTGAGGTTAGCCTGGACGAAATGAAAGAGCTTGGCGCTGCTCTTGAAAAAGCACAGGATGGGGAGTTAGGCGATGAGGATCTTGAAAATGTAGCAGGCGGCGGAGTCATTAAAGAGGGTTTTGATGATATCGTAAAAATTGCCGATTTACTGGTACAGCGTGAAACATGGGATAGGGTAGGACGTTGGTTTAAAAGATGGTAATTTGACCGTACCAGCAGTATGAAATCATGCATCAGCAAAAGGAGATTATTCCTGAAAAGGGGATAGTCTCCTTTTCTTCGTAAAAAAAGTGTAACAATTGAGAGAAACATGTGTATAAAATAAGAGAATGACGAGTGTATTTGACTGGAGGGATGCTTTCGGTGAAGGAATATTTCGAATATTTGGATAGAAAAAATTATGGAGAGCGGTTGTCCTGGAGAAAAGAATGGAAAAAGCTGCAGGATCAAGAGGGGATATGGAATCTTGTAAGATTTTCGGGACGGAAATGCGATAAAAAACTTTGTCAGAATCGATTGTCTGTATGGGGAACGTTTCAGGAAGGACGATTTTTTCCGAAAAGATGTCATACAAAAGACTGGATTGCAATTTTGCAGATCTTAAAAGAAGAACAGGCGCTCAAAGAAGAAGAGTGGGAGGCACTCAAAGACTGGATCTGCCGTTATCCTTCTCACCATCCATACATAGAAAATGCAATGGAATGGCTGTCTTTTTATGAGGAAGATCCTGAACATAGTTCCATAGAAGTGGCTCTTTCCATGAGAAAAGAAAAACGAAGAGAATTCCCGGCGTATGACACACCAATGCTGATGAATCTGGAGTTGACTACCCGATGCCCTCTGCGATGTCCACAGTGCTATTGCAGTCTGGAAGGCGGACGGGATTTATCCATAGAACAGGCAAAATACTGGGTAGAACAGGCTGCTCTGAATGGCGTGCAGCAAATCAATCTGAGTGGCGGAGAGACGATGTGTTATCCAGATCTGTTTTTGTTGATGGCTTATATTCGGGAAATGGGAATGAAATCGAATGTAGCTTTGTCTGGATATAACTTCGACAAAGAGGTCTTAGAAAAAATGTGCCAAAATGGTGTGAATGACATCTGTATTTCTCTGAATGGTCCCACAGAGGAAATCAACAGATGGAGCCGCGATGGATTTTCATTGGCGATGAGTGCGCTGGAGATTTTAAAAGATTTTCAATTTCCAAGAACGACTATTAATTGGGTGATGCATCGAAACAATGCAGATTCCCTGCCTCAAATGACAGAACTTGCAGAAAAATATGATGTGAGGGAACTGGTCGTTATGGTATTTAAGCCGGATTCCCAAAATCAGAGAAAAAGCGTTCCTACGAAAGAACAGCTTTTAAAAACAGCCAGATTTATGAAAGATTATCGAGGACCGGTAGAACTTGTGGCGGAGGACTGCTTTTCCCAGATGCGAACGCTTCTTGGCAGAAGCTTTATTGGAAATAGAAATCGAGGTCTGGGAAGAGGATGCGGGGCAGGAAGAGATGGAGTTTCTGTAACGGTAGACGGAAAGCTGACGCCCTGCCGTCACTTAGAAGTTCCTGAGGACTTTTCTTCTTTAAAAGAATACTGGGCGAACTCTCTTTTTCTGAAGGAGATCCGCAAAGTGGAAGATCAGAAGCAGGAACCCTGCAAAAATTGTCAATATGAAAGATATTGTCTTCCCTGTCTTGCAGTCAACTGGAAACAAAAGGGAAAATTATTCATAGGGGAAGAAACCTGTAAATTACATGAAAGAGAGGAAAGAAAAGAATGACAATACCTGTTTGCTTGATCGAAGAACATCATGAAGCATATTACTGCTGGCATTACTTTAAAGAGCAGGGATGGATTGAAAAGGAAAATAATTATCTTTTGCATATTGATCATCATGATGACCTTGCATCACCAGCTTATCTGTGGGATTTTTCAAAAATGCCTCAAAACTACGAAGAAGCAAGAGAATTTGTTTATCAGGCTTTGGGAATAGGCGATTTTATTTTTCCGGCAGTTTATGAAAAGCTTTTTTCGGTTGTACATTTGATGCTGAAAGTAACTCCGGAGGAGTATGAGAATATTGAACGTGTGATAAAAGCAAAAGGTACAGAATTGCTTGTAAAAAAATACATTCCGTTTATTCATGAAAAGTATAGAAAGGATCCAAAGAGTCCGTATGCGTTTTTTACGATGCGTTCGGGGGGATTAAATCCGATTAAAATTGAGCAGCCTTTGGTGTTGGATGTAGATCTGGATTATTTCTGCTGGGACGATTCCTGTGCTACAGGGACGAAAAGCACAATAGAAATCACAAAAGAAGCCTACGAAGATTTTCAGACAAATCGTTATCATCCTTTTCGGTTAATGGCAAAGAGAATCATGCAGGCGGAAATTCGTGATGGAAAATATTATCTTAATTGTGTATCGGGAAAAGAAAGGGATATCATTCCAGACAAAGAAAAGATGATAGGACGGATAGAACGTGTGATAAACTGGCTTTCTGAAAACCAGATATGTCCGGCTGCGATTGATATATGTCGTTCTGCACATTCCGGGTATTTGCCATCTGAAGAGGCAAAATTTGTAGAAGAGGAATTTTTGCATCGTCTGGGAAAACTTTATGACTTAAAATTTTATAATTTATTGTAGAAAATATATACAGTGAACTGCTGGTATGATAGGATATACTTGATTGAAAAAAGTAGAAAGGAAAGAATATGATGCAGATTACATTAGAACAGACAGATGATGAACTGGTTGTACTTCCAAAAGGAAGAATTGATACTTCTACAGCGGATGAATTTGGAGAAAAATTAATGGCTGCGATTGAAGAGGCAGACTGTGTCAGAATTGATTTTGAAGAGGTGGCTTACATATCCAGTGCTGGTCTTAGAGTTTTGTTAAACGCGCAAAAAACAGTGAATCGCAACGGCAAGGAACTGATTTGCTGCAATATCAATGAAATTGTAGAGTCGGTACTTGTTTCTACAGGCTTTACCAATATACTGACGATTGAGTAGACCATCCCCTGTCCCTGTAAAAATGAGGAGGAACGAAAATGAAATTATCACCGATAGAAGCTATGATTTATCGTTATCCGCAGCTTACGTTACTGCCCGGTGAGGGGATGTCTCAGGATGAAGCGTATATTCGTATTGCGCGGCGTGGCAAGTTTCCGCAGAAACTTTCCAATCCTTACCATTCTTCTCCAAAAGATTTTTTCCGTATAGAAAAGACAATTGCGGGAAATATTGAATGGTTGTATTTGGATAACAGAGAGGATTTTGAGCGATTTGTTCAGGTATTGGCTTATCGATGTGAGAATCGTGTTGTTCCTGCCTCTATGGGAGCGGTGACAATCACAAATCTGAACAATTGGAGAAAAATAGAAGCACACAAAAAATCGTATCTGTTATCGGGAGGAACAGACTGGAAGGGAGAATTTCAAAGATTTACCAGCATTCCGGAGAACTATAAAGATACGCTTGTCATTGTCGGAAGTGGCGGCTATAGTGGGATTTCTGCTCAGAGTGCGGGATTTGAGGATGAGGAATGGCTGCAATTATCTATGACAATTCGCCTCTATCATGAGATGGCTCACGTGGTTTTCAAAAGAATGTGCAAGAAGGAAAGAGATCCGCTTATAGAAGAAGTGGTAGCAGACGCTGCGGGAATCTATAAAGCGTTTGGAACTTACCTTCCAGCATTAGCGAAGAAATTTCTTGGAATCGAAGAGAAAGAATATCGACAGGGAGGGAGACTTGAAAACTATCTGAAAGATAATCAGACTGTCGATCAGGTAAGACCAGAGATTGAACAGAAAATCGAGCAAATTGATGAATATTTAAAAAGTTTTCCTGAGAATGATAGAGATATATTCGAGATTTTGTTGGATATGTAGTGCAGGGGCTTCAAGATTTCAAGAGGCGAACAATTGTCAATTTCTATGATTGTATTGTTAAATATTTTCTAATGTTTGGTTAGTTTTCGTTTTCGGTAATTCAAGGAGGGATGTGAATCACATCCCTCCCTTCTTATCCAAACGAAAGGGAACCCTCGGTTGTTTCACGGCGCAGCAGGATTGGAGTAATAATCTTGTGAATTGGCTGATCCGGGATATTTGGTCTGCGTTTTTTTCTCTCATTCATTTGCTCGACAAGAAGACTGACAGCCTCATAGGCAATGGTATCAATCTGTTGACCAATGGTACTGATTGGAATAATTGCTTCCCGGGAAATAGGAGAATTATCAAAACCGATAATCAGATAATCATCGGGGAATTTTCCGTACTTGCGAATCAGGATATTCAACAGGAGATTGGCGTGCGTATCGTTGGAAATAAAAATGCCTTTCTTCATGCCGTGAAAGTTTTTCTCCATTTCTTCCACAAGCGGAAGTATAACTTTATAGGTGCTTTCGTAGGTATGTCCCATTTCACGAATAAAAATCTGATGTTTTAATTGTTTTTCTTTACATAAATCCTGAAAGCCCTGAATACGTCCGTAAGAAGGCACATGTTTATCCGTTGGTGAGTTGATGTGGATGAGAATATCGCATTTATGGCGTGCGAGCAGATTCGTAGCCTGATAGCCTCCCATATAGTTATCGGTATTTACACTGGAAATATACTGATCTTCTCGCTCAATGGCAACGACAGGAAGTTGAAGTTCAGAGAGTTCTTTGGAGGAAATGGTGTGGCTCATAACAATCAGTCCTTCGATTTTGTATGCCATTAATTCCCGAATATAGCGTCGTTCCGTTTCATCATGTTCATTGCCGATAAATACCAGAAATTTGTAACCGAATTTTTCATAAGTGGACAGAATTTGATTCAACATCTCTGAGTAGTAATGGTGGTACAGATCAGGAACAATGACACCGATAAATTCCGTTTTGCCGTTTGCCAGAATCCGGGCAACTTTATTTTCTTTATAATTCAATTTTACCAGTGCATCGGAAATAATTTGCTGATTTTCCAGAGTAAGCGAATCCGGATTGTTAAAATAACGCGAAATCGTGGTTTTAGAAAAGTGAGTATATTCTGCTATATCACTAAATGTTACATTTTTCTTTTTCCCCATAAGCAGTCTCCTTTAAAGTAAGTAATAGTTCGCGAAAGTACTGAACAGATACAAGTAAATTGATAACTTCAGTATAACAGAAATACCTGGCAGAAACAATAATAATCGGTTAAGTAACCGGTTTTGTACAAGGTGAACAAATTGAAAAAAGAAAATAAAGCGGTATCTACAAAGTTTGAAAAACGGGTTGACGAGAACGTGTTTTCATGCTAATATCATCTTAAAGTAACCGGTTACTTAACCGGTTACAAAAATATAAAACAGGAGGCGAGAACTATGAAAAGGAAAGTAGTGGCAAGAGTGATTGCATCAGCTCTTTCGGCTGTGCTGATGACAACAATGCTCACAGGATGTACATTCGGATTTGCCAGTGATCCGGATGATCCGAATGAAGAAGTAAAGGAAGTGCCGATTGACACTTCTGTGGATACTTTTTCTTATGATTCATCTTTGGATGGAACGAGTATCACACTTTTGAATTCCAAAGCAGAGATTCAGGTGGCGCTTGAGAAAATGGGAGATGCATATGAGGAAAAGTCCGGTGTTCATGTAGAAGTTATGCCGGTAACGGACGGAGATTCCCCATATACGAAAGTAGTAAGTCTTTACAATTCAGGAAATCCGCCAACATTATCGATTCTGGACACGACGGACGTGATTGCGCTGGCAGAGGAGAAGGCGGCAGATCTGACAAATGAACCATGGACTGCGGAGGCGGAGGAATACCTGACAAAAGTAAATGGAAAGGTTTACAGTTTTCCGCTTTGTATTGAAGGGCGTGGAATGATCTACAACAAGAAGGTCATCGAGGATGCACTGGGAGAGGCATTTGATCCGGATTCCATCAAAACTTTAAGCCAGTTCAAAGATCTGCTGGATCGTTTGGTGGATGCCGGAATTGAGAAACCAGTATCTCTTGCAAAGGAAGACTGGTCTTTGGGCGCACATCATTTGCAGTATGTCTATGAAGTTTACGATGGTACCTCCGAAGGTGCAGGGGAAGTAATCGAAAAATTAAAAAATGGAGAAATGAAGCTGGAATCTTACGAACGTATGAATGATTTTCTGGATATGTTTGATGTCCTGAAAGAGTACAACGTGGCAAAAGGTGATCCGCTGGGCGCTGACTATGATGAAATGGCAATCGACCTGGCAGATGGAAAAACTGCTTTCTGGTTCAATGGAAACTGGGCATGGCCGAATCTTTCTGAGGCCGGTGCTGAAAACGAGGATGAGTACGGTTTCCTTCCGTATTTTATGAATGATGATCCGAATGACTTTGTAAATCAGCAGATTCAGGCTTCTCCTTCCAAGCAGGTGATGATGGATGGACAGGTTGCATCAGAAAAGGAGCAGGCCGCAGCGAAGGAATTTCTGAACTGGATTGTTTACAGCGAAATCGGCCAGCAGATGCTCGTAAAGACCTGTAATGTGATTCCACCATTTATCAACAATCCTTATGAACCGGCAGATCCTCTCAGCCGTGACATCTATGAAAAGGTGCAGAATGGAAAGGCATTTAATGCAGCAGCAATCGTGCCGAATGATCACTGGTCAATTCTCGGAGCGGCTATGCAGAAATATCTTGCAGGAAGAAGTGACAGAGAAGAATTGATTGAAACAGCTCAGAAATACTGGGATGATCAGGAATAAGAAAGGAGAAAGACTATGAGATCAAAAGAGAACAAAAAGGATTTCTGCATGTTTGCATTTCCGGGGTTGTTTTGCTTCCTTGCAGTTGTCATTCTTCCATTTATCTATGGTATATATCTTACTCTGACAGACTGGAATGGCGTCGCTAAAGTAAAGAATTTTGTGGGACTGAAGAACTTTGCAGGTGTTATGAAAGATGCACAGTTCTGGACATCTCTGCTTCTTACTTTTAAGTATGTAATCGTTGTAGTAGTTCTGGTAAATGTCCTGGCATTTGCAATTGCGTATCTTCTGACAAGAGGAATCAAAGGACAGAACTTTTTCCGTGCAGGTTTCTTCACACCAAACCTGATTGGTGGAATTGTACTGGGATATATCTGGCAGTTTGTATTTTCCAGAGTATTTGTAAGCGTTGGAGAAGCTACCGGATGGAAATTGTTTGAGGTATCCTGGCTGTCTGACCCAAATAAAGCATTTGCGGCACTGGTATTGGTGTCTGTGTGGCAGCTTTCCGGATATATGATTCTGATTTACGTGGCTGGATTTATGGGTCTGAGCGAGGATGTCATGGAGGCAGCAGAGATTGATGGAGCTTCCGGATTTGTAAAATTGAAAAATATTATCATGCCACTTATGATGTCATCCGTGACGATCTGTTTATTCCTGACACTTTCCCGTGCATTCATGGTGTATGATGTGAACCTGTCATTGACCGCAGGCGCACCTTATGGAACTACGGAAATGGCTGCGATGCATGTGTATGAGAAGGCATTTACGTCAAGACAGTTTGGCGTGGGACAGGCAGAGGCATTTATTCTGTTTGTGATTGTGGCATGTATCAGTGGACTTCAGGTATACCTGACAAAGAAACAGGAGGTGGAAGCATAATGAAACAGACAACAATTGGAGGAAATAAAAGAAAAGCTGCAAATATGCTGGCAATGCTGGGATTGATTCTTATTTTTGCTGCATATATGTTTCCGTTTTTGATGGTTGTGATCAATTCTCTGAAGCAGAAAAGAGATATCATCAAGAGTCCGTTTTCATGGCTCTATACGATCAAAGGATTATCGTTTGATAATTTTGTAAAAGCATTTACGCAGATGGATTTTTTGAATGCATTTAAAAACTCTTTGATCATAACAGTATCCTCAACCATACTGGTTACACTGTTTGCGGCAATGCTGGCTTATTATATCGTAAGACACAACAATATGATTTCAAAAATCACATTTGCTCTGATGGTAGCATCTATGATTATTCCGTTCCAGGCAATCATGATTCCTTTGGTAAGTATTTATGGAGGAACATTAAATATTCTGAATCACAGACTGACACTTATTTTTATGCACACTGGATTTTCGATGGCGATGTCTGTATTCATGTTCCATGGATTTATCAAGGGAAATGTACCGATTGCATTGGAAGAGGCAGCGTACATAGATGGATGCACCCATTCCCAAACATTTTTTAAAATTGTGTTACCGCTGTTGAAACCGATTATTTCTACAATGGTAATACTGAATTCCATGGCATTTTGGAACGACTTTTTGTTACCTTCACTCGTTCTGACGGATAAGAAGCTTCTGACGCTGCCTCTTTCTACTTACAGTTTCTATGGAACTTATTCGGCTGACTATGGTACAATTATGGCAGGACTGCTGCTCTGTGTCATCCCGATTTTAATTCTGTATATCGTACTTCAGAAGCAGATTATCGGCGGCGTAGTAGCAGGAGCTGTAAAATAATAAGATTACCGGAAAAGGCTGATCGGGATGGCTATTGTATTAGGATGGAGCTTGAAGAACAATGAAACCTGTAAAGTGCTGTCTATCGGGAGAGAGACGGCACACTGGAAAGGGATGATTTTTATGCAGAAAATGTATATTAAATTTAATGATGCAGAGCAGGTAAGGAATTTTATAAATATGATAGACAGGCTGGAAGGAAAATTTGAACTTGGCTCAGGTGAAAGAATTGTAAATCCGAAATCAATTATAGGCATTTTAACGCTTGATTTGGCACAGCCCCAGGAATTAAGATGCTATTCCGATAATTTGAAATTAATGGATGTAATCAGACCTTTTTGTATAGTATGAAAACGTGATGAGACTGAATATTGAAAAGGAATTGTCAGGAAATAGATAGGTCTAAACGGGGGAGGTCGCGACTCATGCAAGTCACAGCCTCCCCTTGATTTTCTAAAAGGATTGAAAATAGTCATTAACCGATAATCTCTGATTTCTGTTGCGTCAGGTGGTAGTGCCACGTCGAATTAAAATTGGTGTGACTACTTTATGGATGGGAGAATCAAGAGGCTTAGGTTTGCGTTTCTTGCGCTCTTTCATCTGGGTAACAAGGATTTTCATAGCCTGATAAGCAAGTTTGTCAACTTGTTGACCGACTGTGCTGATAGGAATGATTGCCTCGTCGGAAATGGGAGAACCATCAAAACCTATCAGTCGGTAATCGTCCGGAAATTTACCATATTTTTTAAGGAGAAGATTCAAAAATACATTGGCCAGAGTATCGTTGGAGAGAAAAACTCCTTTTCGTTTTTGGGGATAGGTTTTTTCAAGATAATCTATAACAGGCTGAAGGCGGAGTGAGATTTCGTGATAAGTGGTTCCCCAGTCATCCAGCATCAGCTCATATTCCAGATGATGTTCCTGGCAGATATCGCAAAAACCCCGAATACGATTATAGGCCGGTACATGTGAATCTATATCTACATTCATGTGAATGAGAACGTCACAGCCATTTTTGTACAGAAGGTTGGTAGCCTGTATGGCCCCCATATAATTGTCTGAGTTGACACTGCAGGTATAGAGATCCTCACGTTCTATCGTAACAATGGGAATGTTATAGGAGGCCAGTTCTTTAGATGAAATTGTGTGGCTGAGCACAATCAGACCTTCAATTTTATAAGCCAGAAGTTCCTGTAAATATTTACGTTCTATTTCGTCATTGTCGTTACCGGCGAACACCAGAAATTTGTAACCGAAGGTTTCGTAGGTGGAAAGTAATTCATTTAAAATCTGTGCATAATAATGCATATGAAGATTTGGGACAATGATTCCTATAAATTCAGTTTTTCCATTGGCAAAGGTGCGTGCTAATTTATTTTCTTTATAATCAAGAGCAACCAGGGCATCGGAAATAATCTTCTGATTTTCCAGAGTAAGAGAGTCAGGATTGCTGAAATATCTGGAAATCGTTGTTTTTGAGAAGTTTGTGTATTTGGCAATATCTGCGAATGTTACGTTTTTTTTGGCCATGCTTCCTCCAGTAATGATATGGTTATCGGTTATTTCAGAATTAAGAACAGATTCTGATATCCCCATTAGTATAGCAAAAATAGTAATTGCCTGCAATTCATAATTGGTTAAGTAACTAGTTATGTGAAAAGTAAACAAATAAAAAAGGATAAAATTGAACAACATGATGATTCATAGAAAAAAGGTTGACGAACGAAGATTGCAATGGTATTGTATAAACATAAAGTAACTAGTTACTTAACTGGTAATTTGGAAAGCGGGAAAATCAGAGAAGGAGGTAAGCATGAAAAAAAAGTTGCAGGAGCAGTTATCAAGAATACAGAAGTAATGGGAAATGAGAATAACCTGTATTTTATTATAGCATAAATAAAGAATAATGAGGTGGATTATGAAACAGAATATACATGTAAAAGCACCGGGAAACTGGGTGAATGATCCGAATGGATTTATCTATTATAAAGGAATGTATCATTTATTCTATCAGCATTTCCCCTATGCGCCGAGATGGGGAACGATGCACTGGGGACATGCAGTGAGCAAAGATCTGGTGCACTGGGAGCACAAGGGTCTTGCGCTGATTCCGACAAAGAGGGAAGACCAGAACGGATGTTTTTCCGGAAGTGCTGTGGAATGCGATGGGAAAATGCAGATATTTTATACCGGGGTGCGCTATGAGACTCCGGATCCGGAGAATATTCATTTGTGTCTGAATGACCAGCTTGTATCTTCGCAGTTAAGAATCGAATCGGAAGATGGTTTTCATTTTGACAATTTCCATGACAAACAGGTTATCATTCCCGAAATGACAGATCCTGCAATCGGTGACAGGACGCATACACGAGACCCGAAGGTATGGAGAGGGCAGGATGCGTGGTATCTGGTACTCGGAAGTACGGACCGAAGAATGAGCGGAAAGCTGCTGTTTTATAAAAGTGAGGATCTGCATGAATGGAAGTATGTCAATCAGGCGACGACAGATGAGAAAATTGGCTGGATGTGGGAATGTCCGGATTATTTTGAGACAGACGGTGCGCAGGTGCTGATCTTCTCTCCGATGGGTATTACGGAGGATGGAAAAAAGTATAAAGACCAGGCTGTCTGTACTTGTGTGAAATTTGAGGAAAAGACTTGCAGTATGGAGATTCCGGATTCATTCCAGTTCCTGGATTACGGACTGGATTTATATGCGCCGCAGAGCACACTGGATGAAGAAGGGCGCAGAATGATGATTGCGTGGCTTCGTATGCCGGAACTGGAAGAAGACACGTGGAATGGAATGTTCTGTATGCCAAGAGTGGTGGAAGTAAAGAATGGGCATATCTATTTTCGACTTCATCCGTATTTGAAAAAAGCATTTTCCAGAAAAATTGAAACAGTGAAACAGGCAGCTTCGGAAGGGTATTGTATCAGCATGGAACTGCCGGAGGAAGGAAAAATTTCAGTCGGAGGTTATCAGATTCAGAGAAAAAATGGAAGAATTGTGACTGACCGTTCGAAGGTTTTTCCGGAACTGAAAGAGTATCGGATGCAATTTGAATCACCGGAAGTACGAGATGGATTCCATCTTGATATTTATGTAGACAAGAATATGATTGAAATCTATATAAATGACGGTGAGTATGTCATCAGTAATGCAGTCTATGGACTGAGTGAGGACATTGAGACAAAGGAAACATATACATTGTTTACTGTGTAAACAATACAGAAGAGATATTGAGTATACAATCACAACAAAGTAAAACGGCTGTTTATCAATTTACAGATAAACAGCCGTTTGTCTATTCATGTTTATGTACATAACTTTTGATCGCCTCAAAGCTGTCGCTGCTGATGACGTGTTCAATCTTGCATGCATCGGCAGCAGCAGTTTCTTTGTCAACTCCAAGCTGTGTCAGCCATTGCGTGAGGAACAGATGACGTTCATAAATCATATCGGCAATGGCCTTGCCGGAATCAGTCAGATAGATAAATCCTGCGTCGGTAACGGTGATATGTTTTTTTTCACGAAGGTTCTTCATGGCAACGCTGACACTTGATTTTTTGAATCCAAGTTCGTTGGCGATATCCACGGAACGGACAACAGGAAGTGTTTTGCTCAATATTAAAATGGTTTCCAGATAATTTTCTGCGGATTCGTTATTACCCATAATATACTCACCTCTACTCAATAAATTGTATTTGCTCAAAGAAATACGGAATGTTTGTATCTGTGGGGGACGGATACGAATTATTAACCAGTATAACATGATTTTGGCAAGTTTTCAAATCATTATGGTGATTTCACTTGCTGCACAAAGATATATTGTTCAGGGAATGACTGCCGGAGCGGTCAAAGGTTAAATATTATGCCTGGGATTGGAAATGACCTGCTGATTTTTGGTGGACTTTAGAGGAGGACTTATTAATGACAAATAAAAATTATTATGACGTAACAGAATGGAATGTTGGAAATCCTTATGAAGATATAGGAGAGGTTATCAACAGCATTCTTGCTGATATTAAAAAAAGACAAGTGGATTCCGATTTGGAGGAAGGCGGAAAACCGGGCGCAGTCATTTATATTCCGTCAGGGGATTACCATCTTCGGACTCAGGTAGTAATCGATATAAGCTATTTGAAAATCATGGGCTCCGGGCATGGATTTGTATCTTCCAGCATCCGTTACAATCTTCCGGAGAAGGAATGGGCGGATCTGCATGAAGTGTGGCCCGGAGGAAGCCGTATTCTTGTAGACCTGACACCGGATCCTGAAAAAGAATCAGCAGGAGCAGCATTTTATGTTGAGCGAAGCGGAAATCCAAGAATCAGTTCTGTGGAATTTGAAAATTTCTGCATCGACGGGCTGCATTTTGTGGATGATGGTTCTGGTATTGAAAATGTGGAAAATACATATACAAACGGGAAGACAGGTATTTACATTGCCAGTGCCCAGGATTCATTCCGGATTAACGGTATGGGATTCGTGTATTTAGAGCATGGAATCACGATTTATCATGCAGATGCACTGTCAATTCATGATAATTTCATAGCAGAATGCGGTAACTGTATCGAATTGCGGGGATGGGGACAGGCATCAAAAATAACGGATAATCTGATGGGAGCCGGTTATAAGGGATACTCCATTTTTGCACAGAATTTTGGAGGACTTTTGATCAATGCAAACAACATTTTTCCGCGTGGCACAAGCAGTGTTCATTTTGATACTGTGGCACGGTCTGTGATAACGGGCAACCGATTTCATTCATTCTATCCGGGAATGCTTGTGTTTGAAGGGAACTGCTCAGAAAATATGGTTTCTTCGAATCATTTTTTACGTGACAATGAGCCGTGGGCACCTTTGCTTGGATTTGATAATGGCTTAGATGATTTGTATGGACTTTTGCATATAAATGGTAATTATAATTCTGTCATTGCCAATCATATTTCAGAAAGCATATCGATGGAATCAATCAAGCCATCCGGTGCGAAGCCTGTAATCATACGTGTTGTTTCCGGTAAGGAAAATTATATTTCAAATAATCATATTGTTGCCACGACTGAGGCGGCAGATATGCATACAGAAGCATCGGATTCCTGTTTCTCAGCACAGGTGAATGCCTTGACCAGCACAGACAAACGGGTTGCATTTGATGTAACAGCAGTGCTGGTAGAAAAAGAATCGGTTCAAAATACAATTCTTGATTCCGGAAGCGATAAGCAGGTTATTCTGGACAGGCAGGTAAATGCGTTTAGAGCCACACCGATGCCGGGAGAGAACAACAAATAATTGCAGGTATTGATAAATATTTGATTGACAGTAAGATTAAAACCGTAGTTTCCAATTATATTCATTTGAATTGGAGGCTGCGGTTTTATTTATGCCAAAGAAAAAATGAGGGTTGGAAAAATTGGAAAATTATATTAAAATGAAATTGGCAGAACGAAAATAATGTTGAAAAAGTAATAGAGTTGCTTATAAAATTGGCATATCGTAAGATTCAGACGTCACAGAGGAACAAATCAGTAAATCTAATGTGCAGCTGTAGAGGAATGCCGATAGCATTCTTAAAATAGGTGGTATATTTATGACAACAATAAAAGATGTAGCGTTGGATGCAAATGTTGCTGTAGGAACTGTTTCTAAGGTAATTAATGGTCAGCATGTGAGTGAAAAGAATAAAAAGAAAGTAGAAGCTTCCATAAAAAAGCTGGGCTATCAGATAAATTATTATGCAAGAGGACTTAAGACACAGCAAACATATACGATAGCTGCGATAGTTCCGGAAATATTAAATCCTTTCTTCGCATCCTGGGTGTATTATATTGAACAGGCACTTTATAGTAAGGGATATAAAATGGTTTTGTGTAATACACAGGGAAATAGCGAAAAAGAAGATTATTATTTTAAAATAGCTTCGCAAAACAAAGTGGATGGAATCATATGTGTATCTTATCGAGATACAGAGTCTTATATATCCGAGGACATTCCTATTATTTCATTAGATCGCCATTTTGAGAAAAAGATAAGCTGCATATGTTCTGATAATTATCATGGAGGAGAAATTGCGGCACAGAAAATGATTTCTACAGGGAGCCGTCATCTGATTTACATTCGCAGTGGTTCACCTATTACGGGAGAGACTATGAATCGTGGACTTGGGTTTCGTGATTACTGCAAGTCGAAAGGTGTAAGCTGTGAGACTTTGGATCTGGGGGACGAATATGAGGTTAGTGAAGATTCAAAATTGAAACATGAAATATATGATTTTTTTGTTGCCAACACAAAAAAAGGAAAATTTCAGTATGATGGAATCTATACAAGTACGGATTGGTTAGGGCTGCTTGTACTGGATCAAATGAAAAAACTAGAAATTAAAGTGCCTGAAGAAACGCAGCTTATAGGCCATGATGGTTTGCGTCTATTGAATCAGGAAGGTTATATGTTATCTACAATTGTACAACCTGTAAAAGAAATGGCTGAAAAAAGTGTGGAGTTAATTTTAAAAAAAATACAGGGAGAGGAAGTTGACATCCTTACGGTACTGCCGGTTGAATTTGCAGACGGAGGTACGACACGTTAGAAGAATAAGGGAGCCAGAGAGTTTTCAAATACGAAGATTCTCTGGCATTTTTTAACAAAAATACTAAATGATTTTCTGCTTTTTGCACAAAAAAATGAAACGTTTCAATAATTGCTTGACTATTATAGATAGAGTGATATAATAAAAACACAAAAAATGAAACGTTTCAATTTTAAAAAAACTAAGTTAAACAGGAGGAAAGTGCATGAAAAAGAAAGTAATCAGTGCGCTTATGGCAACCGTGATGGCAGCTGGTCTGTTAGTTGGATGTGGAGGAAAAGACAGCAATGATGCTTCATCAGAAACAGCAAAGAATGCAGATGGTTCTACAGAACTTTCAATCTGGGTTCATGAGACGGATAGTCCAGAGGGACAGTTGTACAAAAAGTTGATAGATGATTTTAACAAAGAAAATGAAGGAAAGTATCATGCAACACTGACTCAGATCGCACGAAGCGGTGATGCAGGTGGATATGATGACAAAATTAATGCAGCAATCAGCAATGGAGGACTGCCGGATGTATTTACCATTGATGGTGTAAGAGTCGGTGAGTTTGCAGATGCCGGAGCGATTGTTCCGCTTGGGGAGTATTATACAGAAGATGACCTGGCGGATTTCAACCCTTCTATTATCCAGCAAGGTACATACAAAGATGAACTTTATACAGTAGGATGCTTTGATTCTTCTGTAGGTATTTTCTACAATAAGGACATGTTTGAGAAAGCTGGTATTACACCGGCTACGAAGGAAGATCCCTGGACACTCGAAGAACTTACGGATGCAGCTAAGAAGCTGACAACAGATGACTGCTATGGCATTACGATGTCTTTAGATGCAACAGATGAGACTGTCATTTACTTCTTCCTTCCATTAATTCAGTCTCAGGGCAGTAATGTAATTGCTGACGATGGTGTGACTGCAAAGGGATATTTGAATGGTGACGCTGCACTGAACACTGTTTCCTGGATTAAGGATATGGTTGATAATGGTTATGCCAGTGCAACACCTGAAGAAAATAGTTTTGAATTAGGAAAGGCTGCTATGGCTATTAATGGTTCCTGGGCTCCGGCTGGGCTGGCTGATTATGATATCAACTGGGGACTGATGCCAATGGCAAAATATGATGAGGAGGCTGAAGCTGCATCTGCCTGCGGTTCCTGGACATTTGGTATGTCTAAGGATTGCCCGGATGAAAAGAAAGAGGCAGCAGCAGAATTAATCAAATTCATGACAAGCACAGATGCAGATGCACAAATGTATGGAGCAAACTCAATGCCGCCTGCAAGACAGTCTGCATTTGATCAGATTGATGCTTTCAAAGAAGCTCCTCTTGATGTATTCCAGTATCAGCTTGCAAATACAGCACAGGCAAGACCAGTATCTGTAAATTACGCAGTATTGAGTAACCAGTTTGCTACTGCAGTACAGAATGTTCTCACAGGAATGGATCCTAAGGAAGCACTGGACGAAGCTGTAACGCAGTATAATTTCCAGACAGATACTGAATAAGGAAAAAGATCCTGCTGCACATGTCTGGAAAGCCGAAATGAAAAGGGTCGACATCATGGATGCGACCCTTTTTTAGTAAGGAAAATGAAAGGAGAGAGAATTTATGAGAGCAGCGAGTAAACAGAAAAAACATAAGCTGACGAAAGAAAACTGGACAGGATTAGCATTTATTGCTCCTGCAGTCATTCTTTTATTTGTTTTCTTATTTGTTCCGTTTGTTATGACTCTTGGTTACAGCTTTACGAATTATAATATCTTGAAACCGGACGCTATGAAATTTGTAGGTTTGAAAAATTTTATTAAGCTGGCTCAAGATACGGTATTCAGAAAGAGTATTATTAATACATTTGTGTTTGTAATTTTGGTTGTGCCGCTTCAGGTAGGGCTCGGACTTGGGCTGGCACTTCTGATCAATAAGAAGTTGAAAGGAATATCCATTTTCCGCATGGCCTTTTTTGCCCCTACTGTTTTATCATTGGTAGTTGTATCTATTCTCTGGAGTTACATTTATAATCCTAATAATGGACTCTTAAATTCACTGCTTGGCAGCGTGGGAATCGGACCATTTAAGTTTTTGAATGATCCGGGCACGGCTATGCTTTGTATCGTTATACTTTCTGCATGGCAGGGATGTGGATTCCAGATGATGATTTTCCTGTCTGGCCTGCAGGATATCCCGGCATATCTCTATGAAGCTGCGGCTGTGGATGGAGCAACTCCATTCCAGCAATTCCTGAATATTACTTTGCCTGGGTTAAAGAACATAACAACGTTTATCAGCCTTTCCATTGTGGTCAGTGCCTTCCAGCTTATTGTTCAGCCAATGATGATGACCGGAGGAGGACCTCAGAATTCTACGATGACCATTGTATATGAGATTTACCAGACTGGTTTTAAGTATAATCAGATGGGATATGGTTCAGCGATGGCTCTTGTATTTACTATTATGGTTTTGATTATTACGTTAATCCAGAATAAAATCACATCAAAGAGTAATGAAGAGTAGGAAAGGAGAAGATACATATGCAGAAGAAAATGTCAGTATCGAAAAAAATAATTAATTACATCGTGCTTATTATCGTTGCACTTGTTTTTATGTTTCCTCTCATCTGGATGGTAGTAAGTTCGTTTAAAAATGATGTGCAGATTTTTACGGATATCAGCAGCATGAAAGCGTTTGTCCCTACTTTCATGGACGATGTCTTTATTAACTATAAACAGGTTGTACAGAAGCTGCCTTTGCTGCAGGCAATGCTTCATTCTTTTGGATACATTAGTGTCATTATTTTAATCAGTCTGATTGTAAATTCTATGGCAGGATATGCGTTTGCGAGATTAAAATTCCCGAAGAAAAATTTGATTTTTGCAATCATTCTTGCAGTTATGATTATTCCTGCTCAGACAGTTATGCTGCCTCAGTTTTCCATTATATATAAAATGGGATTTACAAACTCGTATATGGGTCTGATTCTGCCGGCAATCGCCAGTCCTATGTACATATTTTTGTTCCGGCAGCAGTTTTTGGGAATACCGGAAAGTATTGAAGAAGCGGCTAAGCTGGATGGGGCAAGCCAGGTAAGAATTTTCTTTCAGCTGATCGTGCCATTGGCAAAACCTATTTATGCTACCGTAATCATCTTGCAGTTCATTGCATTGTGGAATGATTTCGTATGGCCGGTTATGGTAATCTCAGATACATCGAAACAGACGGTTCAGATGGCTCTGAGTAGCTTATTCAACATTAAACCTGTTAATTATGGAAATGTTATGGCAGGATTGACAATTGTAACTATTCCGGTTCTGATTCTCTTCCTTGCGCTGCAGAAGTACTATGTAGCCGGAGTTGCATCGACAGGTGCTAAAAACTAAGGAAGAGCGCAGCCGGCAAAATCAGAGCATAAAAAAATTATCACCAAGCAGCAGCCAGTTGGCTCGCCACCAGCGCATAATCTGCCAGTAGCCGGCTCCGCGCAGCTGATATTCTTTGATCAGATTGAATTTTGCCTGGATGCTTCGTACGTCTTCAAACCATACTTCATGGAGAATGTCATCTTGCATATAGCGGAAAAAAGGAGACTGCGCAGTTTCATCAAATTGTATGACAGCATCGTTTTGAATCGCAATCTGTATGGCTTCCACGTTGCCGATGGTGACAGCGACAGTGACGTTTTGCATAAAAGGCAGCGGCCAGTCGTATCCATAATTGGGAATGCCAAGCATAATCTTTTCCGGTGAGATTTCTGTGATGGCATAGTCCACCACGCGCCGTACCATATTCAGGGGAGCTACCGCCATATTTGGTCCGTATTTGTATCCCCACTCGTAAGTCATAAGAAGTACATAGTCGGCGATTGCGCCCAGTGCGGCGTAATCTTTGCCCTCATAGAGAAGCCCTGCCTGGTCGGCGGAGGTTTTGGGGGCAAGTGCCACGGAAACCGTATAGCCCAGGGGTTGGAGTGCATCTGCCAGTTGTGCAACAAAGGCAGTAAATGCATTGCGGTCCTGGGCTTTGATATATTCAAAATCCACATCGACACCTTGATATCCCACGTCCTGAAGAACAAAAATCAACTGCCGGATCAGATTTTCAATGGCGGTGGGATTATAAACCAGTGCAGAAATCAATGCATTGTTGAATTGCCCCTGTTCGTTGAGTGGAGTCAATGTTAGGATGGGGCGCGTGCGATATAACAGAGCTTTTTCCACCATCCAGCGGTCATCTACCGGAGGGAAGATAAGCATGCCGTCAGGTGTAAAGCCATAGGAAAAGACAGAAAGCTCACTGAGCCAGGGAAGTGTTTGCTCCAGAACCCAGTTGCTGATATAAGGATAGGCGTAGCCGTTTGAGATAATCGGTGTTTTTGTGCCCTCACAAGTACCATCAGAAATCAACAAAGCCTGACCGATTGCAAGCGCATACGGCGGAATCATCTGGTTGTCAAAAATAATGGTATAAGGAGAAATTCCATACATGGCAGCGATGGAATCCACGCTGTCACCGGGCTGAACGATATAAATATCCATAGAAGATCCTTGAAGGTGTTCTTATTATCATATGTTTGAAAATATGGAGGCAGAACTGTCGGCGGTTGAGGTTTTGTCTTTTTTTGCGTATAATAAAGGTATGATACTTGGAGGAATAGTAACGGTGAGGGAAAAATGATGGCAGAAAAGAAAATATCAAATTATGAAAAAATGAAAAATGACATGGCGGATGTGTTTTTAAAGTATGATCAGGAAGAAATGATTCGAAAATTTTCATTGGAATCTAATCAGAAATATTTATTTATCCATTTTGCAGGAAAAAAATATCGCATTCATCGATCTACAGGAGCAGTAAGCTGGTCAAAAGATTCTTTTCAAACAGAAGAAAAAGCAGGCTATAATGAAGTCATGACAATATATGATGTGCTTTGTTATTCTGAAAAGAATTGTTGTCTTGCAAATGAATGGGTAAACGTAGGCAGTCTTTCGGCTGTTCAAGGCGGTACTTTGGCAAAAGGAAGTAATTTTTTTCAAAATGCCGGAGAATATTTTGATGGAAAAACAGAGGCGTTGGCTCGTGCATGTGAGGCTCTTCAGGGAAGAAAATTGAACAAGGGAGATGTTGCGTATGAACTTGATTTGTTTCCATTTCTTCCACTGATTTTGCGGTTTTGGGAATCCGATGAGGATTTTCCGGCAAGTCTGCAAATTTTGGTGGATAAAAATATTCTTGATTATATGCATTATGAAACTTTGATGTTTGCGATTACACATATGCTGAATTGTTTGAAATAGCGGAGAATTATCCACACTCTTTGCTATAGTAGGTTTAGATTTGCGACAACTAAAATTTTTATAAAAAATATATTGACTCTGCACTTGGTGCAAGGTGTATAAATCTCTATATACAACCACGTGAGAGGAGAGGCAATGAATGAGAATTGGAGAAATAGCAAAGCTAACAGGATTGAATATAAGCAATATACGATTTTATGAAAGAAAAGGATTGTTGTGTCCTAATCGGGAAGATGATAGTAAATATCGTGACTATACGGAAGAGGATGTACTGCGGGTAAAAGAGATTCTGCTCTATCGCAAAATGGGAATTTCGATAGAAACAATATATTTACTAATAAGTGGACAGGCAAATCAGAAGGATGTTTTATTAAGGCAGCAAAACATACTTCAGGATGAAATAAGGAATCTGAAAGGTGCCGCTGAATTATGTCAAATGCTTCTTCGTGATGGGGGTATGGAAGTAACCGGAGATCAGATTGATCAATATCTGGATTATGTATATCAGGAAGAAGAAAAAGGCGGAAGGTTTGCAGAAGTGGAGGAACTCCTGGCTGATATTACAGAGTATACAAGAGAGGAAGTATTCTACTGGAGCCCTATTCGTGTATGGCTATATAAACGATCCTGGACATCCGTTGTTTTTCCGTTATTCTTCTGGGGATTAATCATTATGGTACCGATTAGTCATCTGATCGATGTTTTTCTGAAACGAACATCATTAAGTATTCCGTTGTTGTGTATGTATGGAAGTATTTTAGTGATGTATTACTTAGGATTTAGAAAGTTCCGAAAATCTAAAAGAAGATATTTTCATCGTTCTTTTGTTGAAAAGGACGGTGAAGAAGAATGAGTTTTATGATTCAATTCTTTGAACAGCTTATTGAGTGGAACTATTTTTTCTCACATGATTATGGAATTGCAATTGCGATGATAACATTGGAAGTGCGGCTATTATTACTTCCGTTAAATATCAGGCAAAGAAAACAGATAAGCAGGCAGCAGGAGATTTCCAAAAAAGTAGAATCTATCAGAATGCAGTATAAGAATAATAAAGAAAAACAGGAGAAGGAGCTTGCAAAATTTTATCAGGAAAATGGAATGGGAATCAGTGGATGCATAACATCATTGATTCAGATTCCAATTATGATATGTCTATATAACTCAATTCGTCATATAACTGCCATAGAATGTGGAACTATAGTATTGCCGTGGGTTTCATCACTGTTAGTCAGGGATCAAACATTTATTTTGCCGATGGCCACGTTAGGTGTTCAGATGTTACAATACTTATATCCGCGTTTACATATGTTTTCATCTCTTAAGCATCCGAAGCAATCAGGAAGTACCATGGTTAGCCTTCTGATTGCTAACAGTTTTTTTGTTTTTATGATACCTGCGGGGATTGGATTGTACTATTTTGTTTCTGGATTGTTCTTGTTTCTGGAACAGTTTTTGTATGATTGGTTGTGTGTACGTAAACTGAAATCGTCCAAAGATTGAAAACTGTGGGGATGGCGGCAGAACTGTCCACGGTTGAAGTTTTGTCTTTTCTTGCGTATAATAAATGTAGTTGAAAAAATGCGGAAGGGAGTGGTTTCATGGGAGTCTATCTGAATCCTGGAAATGCGGCATTTCAGAAGGCAGTTCGTTCAAAAATCTATGTAGATAAAACCATGTTGCTTGATTATACAAATGAGATACTGGGAACAAAACAGGGGAATATTTGTGTGAGTCGTCCAAGGCGTTTTGGAAAATCAATGGCAGTTGATATGTTAACTGCTTATTATAGTATTGGATGTGATTCAGAGGAATTGTTCTCTTCATTAAAAATTGCAAAAACAGATTTTTACAGAGAAAATATGAATCAACATCAAGTTATATTTTTGAATATGCAGCGATTTTTGAGCCGTGCAGGAAAAGCAGAAAATCTGGTTCCATATTTGGAAGAAACGGTGTTGAAGGAACTGAGACAAGTATATCCGCATGAAATTGAAAAAGAAGAAAATCTTCCGGCTGCGTTGGAACAAATTTATAGTTGTCATGGAACAGGATTTGTGATTTTAATCGATGAATGGGATTGCATATTCAGAGAGAAAAGATATGATGTGCAGGCACAGACAAAGTATCTTGATTTTTTACGTGATTTACTTAAAGACCAGCCTTATGTGGATTTGGCATATATGACAGGGATTCTCCCTATTAAAAAATACGGAACGCATTCCGCACTGAATATGTTTGAGGAATATACTATGACAGATCCCGGAGTATTGGCAGAATTTATTGGTTTTACTGAAGATGAAGTAAAAGAACTCTGCGATAGCCATCAGATTGATTTTGTGGAGATGAAGCGATGGTATGATGGATATTCCTTTGAAAATAATTTGCATATATATAGTCCCAAATCTGTGATTGATGCACTTTTGCGTGGCAGATTCAGCAATTATTGGGTCGGAACGGAGACATATGAAGCATTGAAAATCTATATGGATATGAATTTTGATGGCCTTCGAACTGCTGTGGTTACAATGCTTGGAAGTGGGAGGTACAAGATTAATCCACGAACCTTCCAAAATGATATGACTTCTTTTAAAAGTAAAGATGATGTGTTAACTTTGTTGGTACACTTGGGCTATTTGGCATACGATGCAGACACGCAGGAAGTGCGTATTCCTAATCAGGAAGTTGCAGATGAATTTAAGAATGCGATTGAAAGTGGTGGATGGGAAGAGATTGCCAGGGCATTGCAGTCTTCTGATGATTTGCTGAAGGCAACATGGGAAGAAAACGAACCGTTTGTATCTGAAGCGATTGACCAGGTGCATATGGATTCGGTATCCATATTGGCATATAATAATGAAAATTCTCTGAGTTGTGTCATTTCGTTGGCTTATTATAGTGCAAAGCAATATTATTCAGCTATTCGTGAATTACCAACTGGAAAAGGATTTGCAGATATTGTTTTTCTGCCAAGAAAGAAATATGCAGACAAGCCTGCTCTACTTGTGGAACTGAAATGGGATAAGTCCGCATCCGGAGCAATTTCTCAGATAAAAAATAATCAATATATGAATGCTCTTCAGGACTATCAGGGAAACCTGCTTTTGGTGGGTATTAATTATGATAAAAATAGTAAAAAGCATGAATGTAAAATAGAAAAAATATTGTATCGGAGTTGATATGACAGAAATATTGATTGTGGAAGATGATAAAACGTTAAATGATGGAATCCGACTGGCACTGAAACAGGGGGAATTCTCTTTTGATCAGGTCTTTACATGTGCCGAGGCATACGTAAAGCTGAAAGAAAAGATGTATGATATGATTTTGCTGGATATCAATCTTCCGGACGGAAATGGTTATGATCTTCTCAGGGATATCAGAAGGCGCAGTCAGGTGCCGGTTCTGATGCTGACGGCGAATGATCTGGAGATGGACGAGGTGATGGGACTGGAACTGGGAGCTGATGACTATGTGACAAAACCATTTTCATTAGCGGTGCTGCGGGCACGCATGCGCAATCTGCTTCGGCGAAAGCAACAGGTTACAGGAGACTATGAGACAGAGGAATTTTCTTTTCGATTTGATGAGATGGAATTTTATAAAAATGGGCAGGAAATTTATCTCAGCAAGACAGAGCAGAAACTTTTGAAACTGCTGGTAAAAAACGCAAATCAGACCTTGGCGAGGGAAATTCTGGTGGATCGGTTGTGGACCGACGGGGCAGAGTATGTGGATGAAAATGCACTGTCTGTGACGATACGGAGGCTTCGGGAGAAAATGGAAGACCATCCTTCAAAGCCGGTACATATTCAGACGGTGTATGGTGTGGGATATGTCTGGAGGGAGTGATTGATGAAGTTAATCAGGAAAAACACGTATGACCGGCTCAATGAGATGGTGGACAGAGCCATTGACGGCACTTATCAGGAAAATGATTACGATGAATCGGAACTGTCCAGACTCGAAGTAAAATGGATGCGCTATCTCAATTCAGCGGCGTTGAGTCACAGGAAAATGGAGGAAGAACGAAGTACCTTAAAAGGACTGATCGCCGATATCTCTCACCAGACGAGGACACCGCTTGCAAATATGAAACTGTATTCGGAACTTTTGCAGGAGCAAAAACTGGATGAGACGAGCCGCAATCTGGCAGAAAAAATTTGCGAGCAGTCTCAACGTCTGGAGTTTTTGATTGAGGCATTGGTGAAGATGTCGCGTCTGGAGATGGAAACCGTTCAGGTAAATCCAGTCAGGCATCGGATGAGCGAACTGATGGAATGTGCGACAGAGCTGGCAGAAGGAAAAGCATTTCAGAAAAGAATCTGTATTGAGCGAGAGCCGTTTGCGGATGGCATCGTTTATTATGATGAAAAATGGACGGCAGAGGCAGTAGGCAATCTTCTGGATAATGCCATCAAATATTCGCCGGAAAACGCAAAGATTATTTTGAGGGCACAGCCGCTGGAGACGTTTTTCTGTTTTTCTGTGACAGACTTTGGAATCGGGATTGATGAGAAAGAGCAGGCACAGATTTTCCATCGTTTTTATCGAAGTCCTCGTGTGCAGCAGAAGGATGGCATCGGGCTTGGGCTGTATCTGGCGAGAAAAATAATCACTCTGGAAGGTGGATTTATCAAAGTCAGTTCCAGGAAAGAGAAGGGAAGTACATTTTGTGTGTATCTTCCGAGAGAAAAAAGATAAAATCATATCTGAGAAGAGGATGAACAGATACACAGAATCTTTCAAAAGTGAAAGATTCTGGAAAGTACCTGGAAAGAATGGTGTGCTATAGTCTATTTGTAGAGATACAGATAGACTTTTTTCGTATAAAAGGAGAAGAATGTATGGATGTTTTGGTGACGGAAAATCTCAAAAAATATTACGGGCAGGGGGACAATCAGGTACGTGCGCTGGACGGTGTCAGCCTGCGGGTGGCGCAGGGAGAATTTGTGGCGATCGTGGGATCCAGCGGCTCAGGAAAATCGACATTGCTGCATATGCTGGGCGGTCTTGACCGCCCGACATCCGGAAGAGTTCTGGTGGACGATAAGGATATTTTTCAGCTGAAAGATGATGCGCTTTGTATTTTCCGGAGAAGAAAAATCGGTTTTGTCTTTCAAAGCTACAATCTGGTGCCGGTGCTGAATGTGTATGAGAACATTGTGCTTCCCATTGAATTGGACGGAAATACCGTGGACAAAGAATATGTCAGCAGGATTGTAAAAATCCTGGGTCTGGAGAGTAAGCTGAAAAGTCTTCCCAATCAATTATCCGGCGGACAGCAGCAGCGCGTGGCAATCGCCCGTGCGCTGGCAACAAAGCCATCCATTGTGCTGGCGGATGAGCCGACCGGAAATCTCGACTCAAGGACAAGTCAGGATGTACTTGGACTTTTGAAGGTGACGGGAGAACAGTTCGGGCAGACAATTGTGATGATTACGCACAATGAGGAACTTGCCCAGATGGCGGATCGCATTGTGCGCATTGAGGATGGGCAGATCAAAGGCGGTGAGCAGTATGCGTAAAGTAAAAAACAGAAAAATCATTGCGCTTCTGGCGGACAGAATTCTAAAAGCAAAGAAAAGAAAAAACAGCATCGCCGTCTGTGCAATCGTTCTGACAACCGTGTTATTTACGAGTGTCTTTACCATTGGGGGAAATATGCTTCGTACGACTACGGAGAATTCTCTGATTCAGGTGGGAACCAGAAATCACGCAGGATATAAGAATTTCACAATGGAAGAATATGAAATTCTTGCAAAAGATAAGAAAATTAAAAATCTGTCCTATAATATACTGGTTGGATTTACGACAAACCAGACCTTAAATAAGCTGCAGTGTGAGGTGCGTTATTTTGAGAATCAAAACGCGAAAAACTGTTTTGCATGGCCGACGACGGGAAAGTTACCGCAAAAAGAAGACGAGGCAGCTGTCAGTACAATCGTGTTGGATGCACTTGGAATTCCGCAGGAACTGGGGCAGAAAATAACACTTGAGATGCAGGTACATAACCGGCCTGTGACAAAAACGTTTACGCTGTGCGGTTTCTGGGAAGGAAAGGAAACTGCGGCAGCGCAGGAGATTGCTGTATCCAGGAAATGGGCGGATGAGATAGCACCCGTAGAAACAATCCCTTTTTATGAAACGGATGGAAAAGATTATAGTGGTTATCTGAATCCGGGATTTGATTTTTCCAACAGCTGGAATATCGAAAAAAAGGTGGAGAAGCTGACAGAGCGCTGTGGCTTTGATCCGGCGAAAGTAAACGATGGAGTTAACTGGGCGTATGGTTTTGCATCGGTCGATGCCGGTACGGCTCTTTTGATTGCAGCAGTGCTGCTGCTGATTCTTGTATCCGGGTATTTGATTATTTACAACATATTTTATCTGAATGTATTTGGAGATATCCGCTTTTATGGATTGTTAAAGACAATCGGCACAACAGGAAAGCAGTTGAAGAACATTGTGTACCGCCAGGCATGGACTCTGTGTGTTGTTGGAATTCCCATCGGACTTCTGGCAGGCTGGCTGATCGGCAGAGTGCTGACTCCGGTGATTATGAGTATGCTGACAGTGGGAGAGACCTATTATTCTGCAAATCCCCTGATCTTTATCGGTTCAGCAATCTTTGCCTGGTTTACCGTATGGCTCAGCTGCAGAAAACCCTGTCGGATGGCTGCAAAAGTCTCTCCTGTGGAGGCCGTAAAATATACGGAAAGTGGAAGAGGAATCCGCAAAAAAAAGAAAAAGACGAAACGCAATTCTCTGTTTGCGATGGCGTCTGCCAATCTTTCCCGAAATCCGAAGAAGACCATTCTTGTCATCTGTTCCTGTGCACTTAGTATGATCTTGCTCAACAGTGTCTATACCATTGTGACGGGATTCGATATGGATCAATACATAAGCAACTATATGATGACAGATTTTTCTGTGACAGATGCTACGATTGGTGCTTATACAGGGCGTGCATCGGTGTACGATGGAGTCACGGAGGAATTTGAGCGGGAATTGTTGGCACAAAAGGGAATTACGGATACAGGAAAAATTTATCTCCTTCCCGAAAAACATCAGACTTCGGAGAAAGAGTGGGCGACCATCGAGGAAATTATGGAAAATACAGAGTACAGAGAATACTTTGAGCGCTCCACGCTGCAGGACGCATTTTCGCAGATACGAAAAGACAGAATATTGGATGTGAACCTGTATGGTGTCAATGAATTTGTGTTTGAGAAACTGCATGTGCAGTCCGGAAATCTGGACTGGAAAGCATTTGAGACAGGCGAGTATATTCTTGTCAATGCATTTGGAGATATGGTGGATGAAGGCGTAAAAAGTACGCCATTTGCGCAGGTGAATGATCAGGTGACACTGGAGCTTCCTGATGGCAGAAGCAAAGAGTATACCGTACTGGCGGTGGCAGAACTTCCGTATGCATTGGGAGCAAGAATGAGCTGTCTGATGGGAATGGAATATATTTTGCCGGAGACAGAAATACAGAGGATTACGGGAGGACAGAGACCTCTTCGCATGGTATGCAATACAGAAAAAAGCAGTCAGAAGGCTGTGGAGCAATGGCTTGAGGACTATACGCAAACCGTAAATCCGGATATAACATTTGAATCGAAGGAAACCTACGTGAAAGAATTTCAGAATCTTCAGCGTGTATATCTGATTACAGGCGGATTTTTAAGTGGGATTCTGGCTTTGATTGGAATTTTGAATTTTGTCAATGTGATGGTGACTTCCATACTCAGTCGGCGCCAGGAACTGGCAATGATGGAGTCCATCGGCATGACAGGAAAACAGCAAAAGCGCATGCTTCAGTATGAAGGACTTGCATATGCCTTGTGGACGGCAGTCATCAGCTGTACGATTGGCATTGCCGTGGGATATGTGATCGTGCAGCTTGTGGCAGGTCAGTCGTGGATATTTACGTGGCATTTTACGATGGCTCCTGTTTTGGTATGTTTCCCTTTCCTGTTTTTGCTTGCACTTGTCATCCCCGTGGTTTGCTATCGAAAAATCTGTGGAAAGCAAAGCATTGTGGAACAACTGAGAGTAGTGGAATAGGACACAAACCTGTCCCCTGTCCTGAAAAAACAGCATTGGCTGATAAAAATCAGTCAATGCTGTTGAATTTTCCAATCATATTTTTGATTGATTGCATATGTTCATCCAGTTCGGTGATGTTTTGCGCGGCTTTCTGAAGTTCCTGCTCAATCAGGTTGAGATCAAGTCCCACCGTGTTTTCCAGATTTTTCTTGTAACGAATCTGATGTTCCAGGCTTGCCCAGAAGTTCATGGCGATGGTACGGATCTGTACTTCGACTCGCATCGGTGTCTTGCCTTTGGAGAAGAAGACCGGAATCTGAACGATCATATGGTAGCTTCGATAACCGTTTGGCTTTGGATTTTTGATGTAATCCTTTACCTGAAGCACTTCAATATCATCCTGCTGTGCCAGCAGATTGGCGACGGTATAAATGTCATCGATGAACGGGCAGATGACGCGGATTCCAGATACGTCATTTAAATACTGTTCAATATTTCCTGCCGTAAATTCGTGCCCCATTTTTTGAAGCTTGCGGTAAATACTCTCGGGTGATTTGATTCTTGTATGAATGGAATCAATCGGGTTGCGGTTGTATGCCATGGAAAACTCGTCGCTTAATACTTCCAGCTTCGTTTTTACTTCTCGGATGGCACACCGGTATTTCATCATCAATCGTGAATAATTCGCATCGTTTTTGATGAATTTTTCGGGATTGAGTGTACTCCAGTCAGAAAAATCCTGTTCTACAAGACCGCTGTTTTGTGTGGTATTTTCCTGTTCTTTTGTCTGCAATAAAATGCCCCCTTAGTCAAATAGTGGAGTAGAGAAATAGCGCTCTGCAGTGTCCGGTAAAATGGTTACGACCGTTTTTCCCTTTCCGAGCAGTTTCGCCATTCGCAGAGCGGCAGCAACATTGGTACCGCTGGAGATTCCGCACATCAGTCCTTCCAGTCTTGCCAGGTCTTTGGAAGTCTGCAATGCCTCTTCGTCGGTAATGATGGCGATATCTTCATAAATCTGCTGATTTAATACACTGGGAACAACGCCGTCGCCAATTCCCATCTGAATATGAGTGCCTACCGTGCCGCCGGCAAGAATCGCTGCGTTTTCTGGTTCGACTGCCCAGATTTTGATATCCGGATTCACTGCTTTGAGTGTTTCACCGATGCCTGTGATCGTGCCTCCAGTTCCGATTCCGGAACAAAAGCCGTGAATGGGACCTGCCACCTGCTCCAGAATCTCCAGTCCGGTATGATGGCGGTGCACCATAGGGTTAGCTGGATTGTCAAACTGCTGCGGAACAAATACACGTGGGTTCTCGGCTGCCATGCGGTTAGCGGTGTCCACACATTCCTGAATACAGTCGCCGATATTTCCGGCATCGTGCACCAGAATCACTTTTGCTCCGTAGTGCTCGACGAGAAGACGACGCTCCTGGCTGACGGAATCCGGCATAATGATAATGGTTTCGTAGCCTTTTACGGTACCGACCAGTGCAAGACCGATTCCCTGGTTTCCGCTGGTGGGTTCCACGATAATGGAATCTTTTGTCAAAAGTCCCTGTTCTTCCGCCTGACAGATCATATTGTAGGCAGTACGGGTTTTGATGGAACCTCCTACATTCAGTCCTTCAAATTTGACAAGAACACGGGCAGAGTCCTCGTCAACCATGCGGGAGCTGAGCTGGATAATAGGTGTGTGACCGATTGCTTCTAAAACGTTTGAATAAATCATAATAAATGTTCCTTCCTGCTTTTGAAAAGTACGCCTTAAAGGACGTATGATTACTATCTATTTTACTACAAAATCAGATAAAATGCTATTACATTATGTGAGGACAGACGGCTCTCTGTTGATAGAGCTTTATCAATTCCTGTTTGTAGGGTCGTATGTGCACCGCTTTTCCCGTCACCGGAACAGACCACCAACGGCAAGGTTGGGCTTGAGGATTTCCGAACAGCCATTTGCACAGGGGAGGTTTTCCGTATCAAGTGCAGGTTTGTCCGCTTGTTCCGTCAACCTGTTGATTTTCTTGTTTGGCTGCGCCGCCTATAGATTGCTTTTCAAACAAACTCGCGCCCTGCGCTCAAACAGTGTTTTCAAAGCAATCGCTCTGCTCGCCAAGCCTGCGAAAATCTGCCAAAGGTCTGCCGGAACAAGCGGACAAACCTGCACTTTGATTTCGGAAGGTTATCAATCTGTGCAAATTGGCTGTTCTACTTTGTTGGCAATGTCTTTTGTTGAAAA
>JAUNPJ010000027.1 GCA_030536755.1 Eubacteriales bacterium
GCGATTCTGTTTCTCCATATCCTGTTCAAAATATTCCACTGGAAACTGACTGGTTTCTAACCTCGTCTCAATCGTAAAACATTTTTTCAGCACAAAAGCACACCACCTTTACAGACCAAACAAGTCTTCCTCTGACATAGTTAACAATTTTATATATAATTTCGCAATTTTACAAATCAATTATATAATTTAAGAACAATCATATAACAAATAATATTTTGCATAATTCTATATTAAGATTATAACAAAAGCAAGAATTTTTGTAAATATGAAATATTATATATTTTTTATATAATTATTCCTATTTGTTGAAACAGTTAATTAACCCTGCGCAGGACAACAAAACAATAGATACATGAAATTCCCTGTGCGATCAGCGTTGCAGCAGCACCGGCAATACCCAGATGGAATCCCATCACAAACAGCAGTTTGGCCGGAGCACCTGTTGTCATATCTTTTGTTGCAGCCATCTTTTCCACCCATTTCCATCCCGATCATATGACAAGCCGGTTCTAAATTGACAACTGCTTCCCAAATACCAGTTATATTTCCACATCAAAAACTCTCTTCTTAAAATAGTATTTCCGGTCTTCTTCCGTGATCTCGCGAATCACCCTGCAGGGATTGCCCGCAGCAGCCACTCCGTCCGGAATGTCTCTGGTCACAACACTCCCACCACCAATCACTACATTATTCCCAATCGACACTCCCGCCATAATCACGACGCTCCCGCCTATCCACACATTATCTCCGACAGTAATTGAGATACCGTATTCATAGCCGGTGTTTCTGGATTCATGATGTAACGGATGTCCGGCAGTATAAAAAGACACATTTGGCCCCAGCATGACATTTTTCCCTACTTTTACCTTTGCAACATCCAAAACTGTACAATTATAGTTTGCAAAGAAATTCTCTCCGACCTCTATGTTATAACCATAATCGCAATGAAATGGAGGTTCTACAAAAACAGCCTCGCCGGTTTTTCCAAACAATTCCTTTAGCAGCCCCGGAATCCTGTTATACTGATCTGGATGGACATGATTCAGTTCATAAATCCTTCTTTTACATTCCAGGCGTTCCCTGCTCAATACTTCATCAGATGCAATGTAGGGAAGTTCTGCAAGCATTCTTTCTTTTTGATCCATTTTCAACACTCCTCAAATTCATATTTTTCATTATCGTTAGCTTGCTATTATATTCCCGGAAATCTATTTTGTCAATTATTTCCCTGAAAAAATTCCTATCTTATCTTATGTGAAACCGTCCCCTTGTCCCCACTTATATTCCAAAGTAGCTTTTCATTTCTGCCTGAAACGAGGAATGTCTTGGGAATTTTTTCTTATACTCCTGGAAAGTTTTCTGCTTTGCCTCAGAAACGCCCATACTTTCTTCTATTTCTGCTGCCATAGCCAGTAATCCTGCCACTTCTCCATAGTGTCTTCTATGCTGTCCGGATACAATGGCATCTGCTCTGCTGTACACTATTTTTTTTGCCCAGGCAAAATATATCTTTTTTTCCTGCTCTGACATCGGGAAATACTGTTTCCATCTCTGAAAATAGTTCCAGAATGTACTGGTTTTCAGCCTGCTACTTTCTTCCATGATATCACTTTCAAAACTCATCTGCTGATTCAAATCCTTTTCGTCCGGAAAGCCCACATAAGCCGCAATGTTTGCCGCCGCTTTGGAAGGAAGTGGATTTTCATATAAATACAATAAGAACAAACGTATTCCGATGGGGATAAAGCTTCCGCTCCATCCAAGCGACCCCTGCGGATTTTTGGATGCCTCTTTTGCTTTTTCAAAGTCCCCTGTATAAAAACGAAGTGTATCATACCGGTAGCCACTTATGATATTTCTCCGTAGTTCTTTATTGCCTGCAAATCCAAAGGAATCGCCTCTTTCTGTGGAACGCAGGACTTCCTCTCCTCGCATCCCATACTTTTCTGCCATCTCTTTTGTTCCAAACAGCCTCAGAAAATTTCTGTCAGTCGAATCTGACCGAAAAGCTTCCCAGCAAAACTGCATTTCCTTCTCCGTGTGCATCAGACAGGAAGAAGCGTATGATGCCATCAATGCTATTTTACTTCTGATTTTCAATCTGTAATCAATTTTGCCAAGAGCCTTTTCTCCAATTGTTTCCATTTGCAGATAATCGTGCTCTTTCTTATATTCCTGCATTGCTGACAAATATAAGGATGGGTGGACTTTACATTGTTGATCTGCCATTTTTACCAGGCCCTCAACCCCCTCATGGTATAAAACAGCTTCCTGCAAAAGCCGGCTCTCCGTATCTCCGCTTTTTGTCTGCAGCAGTGCAATCCAGTCGTTCCAAAATTGCTCTGTCCCGTCCAATTCTTCACGTCCTACGCCAAACATATCCTGAATGTGCAGCTTCTGGAAAGTATCAGAATAAAAATATAAATAAATATCCTCCGCACGATTTTGGGGTTCCTGCACCTGATAATCCGCATACAACGTCAGCAAGGCCATCTGCTGAAGATCTGTATGAATGATTTTATGTTCCGACAATGTTTCCAGATCCACAGGATCGCATTCATCCTCATACTCGGAATATGTAATTACACACATTTGCCACAGCCACTCATAAATTAAATTCGCTTCCTGATATTTCCTGTCATGCACACAATCCTGTGCAAACTGAATCATGGCTCCAATCTTATCACCGATTCCCTGATTATCATAGTATTTCGTAACCCAGTCTCTGTCCCAGTAAGAATCCGAATACTCTTCGTATTCCTCCACATCCAGATATAATTCTCCCTCATCAATCTGATTCATCCATGTTTCCAGAAGTTCCATTTTCTCATCCACAAATTCCTGTGACATTCTTTCCGGCAATTGTATTTTTTCTTCTGCTTTACCCAGACAGGCATCTATCAGCAATTCTAATTTTTCGCATTGTTCCTTCGAAAGCGATGTCGTCATTTTTAATACAATCTCCTGCAACTGTTTTTTATTGAGCTGTTTTATTTTCTGCTTCATATCCAACGCATCCCCTCTATCATTTTTTCTTCCGTATTTTTATACTACCACAAAACCTTATTTTCTTGAACTGTTATAGGTATTTTTCTTCACTCTGGCAGACTCTCCTTCACGCACAGCACACCATACCCCAACATTTCATTCGGCCACCGCGCATACCCCGGCAATTGTCTTGCACCTCTTCTCAGATATGCCTTCACTTTCTCCCCAAATAAAAACGGATCATTTCCACGCACAATTCCCCACTCCATCAAAAGCGCCGCAGCCCCGGTGACAAACGGAGTCGCAAAGGAAGTTCCTGTAACCGATGTATAACCGCCGCCGGCCCGCGCAGTCGTGATATCAACCCCTGGAGCCGCCAGGTCCGGTTTTACCTGATTCGTCACGCGTGTAAAGCCTCTGCCCGAAAAATCAGCATATGTCTGATTTTTGGAGTCATATGCGCCCACTGTAATCACTTTGGCTGCTGTTCCGGGAACAGTGAGCGTCGTCTCCGGATTTGGATTCAGAAATTTTGTTCCCGTGTTCAGTACCCCGCCTCCGGGCAGCCACATATCAAATCTCCCATCCACAATCTGCCGCGGCACAAGCGTAAACGTCCAGATTCCGCTGTTTACATATTGATTCATAGGCAGAAAATCAATATAAATTTCCTGAGACGTACTGTATGGCCCCGGCTTTCCGTAATAGATCAAAAGCTGTGTTCTTCCCATATAAAAACGCTGAGGTCCTAACCGCTCATTGAGCGGTCCCACCCGTTCCCCAGCCGGATTCGTAATAAAAATATCAAACAGGTCGACATACGATTTCCAAAGCTGCACATTCAGGGAGGATTCATATTCACTGACCGAAAGCTCTGCCTTCGATTCCATTCCTATCCGAAGCTGCCCCAGCACATGCAGCGCATCCCGGCCATTATTTCCCGAACCAACACAGATTACGGTTCTTCCCAGGGAAGACACCGAATCCAGATAGGTTGTCACAAGGGAATCTCCCTCATGTGAGCCATAATTATTTCCAAAACTCACATTGATCGCAATTGGCCGGTTATAGGCAATCCCCTGCCGGATCAGATAATCCACTCCCTGCATCAGCTCGGTCGTGCGGGGGAAGGACTCTTCTCTCGGATTTCCAAGCTTCACCACCAGAATATCGCTTTGCGGCGCCATCCCGATGTAAGTACCATTGGACGCATTTCCGTTTCCCGCCGCAATGCCAAGCACCTGTGTTCCATGTCCACTCAAATCTCTGGAGGGTACAATTTCATAAGCCTGACTGCGGCTTCCAGCCCGCAGCGCTTCGTTAATCTGCTCACTTGTGTATTCACTGCCCAACACATACCCTTCCGGCGGATTGCCTGGCACAGACTGATCCCAGATTTTGAGGATTCTTGTCTCTCCACGCTCATCGATAAAGTCAGGGTGCTGGTAATCCACACCAGAATCCACCACTCCGATCAGGACATCTTTTCCAAAAAGCTGGTACGGCACTTCCCGAAGGGGCAAAACACAAGAAGCTGCCTTTCCCTGGTCAACAGAGAAAAACAGCCTCTTTGGTTTTTCAATATATTCAATTCTCGGAAGTTGAGACAAAAGTTCCAATTGTTCTCTGGCAATCGTGACAATGGCATATTCATTCAGAAGCGGAACCACCTGCGCTCCCAATGCTTCCACCTGCTCCAGATTTCCGGAATATTTCACCACCACATCCCAAAGCCTGCTTGCAGCATCGTATCCCACATCCAGTTCCATGGATTTTTCGCGCTCCTGCGGCGTCGCCTCCAGTGATAAGTTCAAGAGATTTTCGAGTTTTTGATTCGGCATCAGACAGCCTCCCGGCACATACTCTTTTATCTTATTCACTGGACAGTTAAAAGTTCCTATATCAAATACGATTTTTCGAGGAGGGACAGGGGACAGGTTTGTGTCCGGAAATAAATCCGGGGAGGGACAGGGGACAGGTTTGTGTCCGGAAATAAATCCGGACACAAACCTGTCCCCTGTCCCTCCCTCAAAATCTCCAAGTTCTACACAGATACATCAAATATTCATAAGATTATTATCGTCCGAAATTATTTATCAAATTTCTGATTTATCCTCAAATAAAAGTTATAAAACTCAACATCTATTTTTAATATTTTATAAGTTTTTTGTAACTGTTACTATCCTTCTCTCCAAACAAAAACGGATCTTTCCACGTACGATTACTCCAATCAGAACGTTTTTTCTGAGCCTCTTAACTTTTCCTGTATTTGATGGATGGACGTCCTCCGGTCGAGTAATCTACCTGACTCACAATCTCATGATTCTCCAGCAGATAATTCATATATCTTCGCACGGTTATCCGGGATAAGCCAACTTTCCCTGCAATTTCATTGCTGCTCAGGTAGACATCGGGATGCTCGCACAGATAATTTTGAATCATCGTCAATGTCTGTTCCTGCAGTCCTTTTTCCAAAAGCTGCTGCGTACTCTGGGCAGGCTTTGGCGACAGAATCTTGTCCAGTTCCGCCTGGCTTAACTGTGCCTCAGAATGCAAAACCTTTTTCATACTCAAATATTTTTCGATAGCAATCTGAAATCGTTCGAATGTAAACGGCTTGACAAGATAATCCACAATTCCAAGCTGGAGGATTCCCGATATCTCCTGGACATGATTTGCCGCTGTAATCATAATGATACTGATGGGAAATTGCCGCTCACGGCAGTTCAAAATAAATTCCCGTCCATCCATCACCGGCATATAATAATCGATCACAGCCAGATCAACCGGATTCTTTTCCAGAAAAAGAATCGCGTCTTGTCCGTTCCGGAATTCTCCGACTATCACCAGCGAAGGATTCGACTGTAAGTACTGACGGTTAATCGATGCAACCATCGGATCATCTTCCACAATAATTACTTTATATGTTTTCATAAGCGTTCTCCTTTCTCACACAGGCAATACGATTTCAATCGAAGTTCCCATTCCTGGTTCCGTATCAATGTGAATCGTTCCGTCATAGCAGTCCACAATTTCACGGATTAAGGCAAATCCGGTACCATGACCAGGTCCTTTTGTTGTCGTATTGCGGTCATAGATGGAAAAAAGTATTTCTTCCGGAATTCCGCCTCCGGTATCATCGCAGGTGATCATAGTATGGCCATCTTCAGAATAAATCCCAAGCTCAATTTCTTTTACCGGATAATTTCTGCTGTTCAGTTCATCCATCGCATTTTCCAGCAGATTTCCGACTAACGTAATATAACAGTCCACAGGAAGCGGCGTTATTTTTGGATAAAAATAGCTGTCCGATTTCAGGGCAAACTGTATGCCAAGCTCTGAAGCCCGAATTAATTTTCCGATCAGCAATGCCGCCAGATTGGAAATCGGAACCGTGCGGCTGATCTGACTGACAGATTCTCCGGACACGAGACTGGTCTTCAGAATATATTCTTTGGCTTTGTTGACTTCCTGCATTTCCAGAAATCCAAGAATAATGTGCAGTTTATTCATAAACTCATGATTGAATGCACGGAGAGTATCCACCATATAACGGGCTCCCGTCAGTTCTTCCGCCAGTTTTGTCACTTCCGTTTTGTTTCTCAGAACTGCTGCTGCACCGATGATTTCTTTATTGTGAAAAATCGGGATACGTGAAGACAATATATTCTGTTTTTGTATCATCTGATTCATATTGTAGTCGGCTTTTCCTGTTTTTAACGTTTCCTGCAGATGTGCATCCGGGAAAATCTCCGGCAAGACAGTTCCTTCTATAATCTTACCCTCTGGAATTTTCAGAATGCTGCGCGCTGCTGTGTTCATCAGAATCACTTTTTCCTCCTGATTGATGGCAACGATTCCCTCTTCCAGAGCATCCATCACTTCGGTTCGCTCCACATACAGTTTTTGAAATTCCTCCGGCTGGTACCCCAGTAAAATTCTGCGGATTCCGTACATGGCGGCCCGTGAAAAAATCACGCCTAAAATAATCATTACAATTAAAAGACAAAGAAAAATCCCTGCAATCTGGTAGCGTATTCTGGCAAGACTTGAAGTCAATACAGAACTCACGACAAATCCGATAATTTCTCCGGAATCATCCTTTATGGAATAAAAAGCTCTTCGCTGCATTCCAAGAGTCCCCTCTGCTTCTGAAATATACGGCTCTGCCCCTTTTAGTATTTCTTCCTGATCCTTTCCCTGAAATTGTTTTCCTATTCTTGAATGATTACTGTGATAATATCTCCTGCTCTCCGTATCACATACAACCAGAATGTCCACCTGTTCAAATGATTCCGAGAGAAGATCCAGCTCTTCCATCCATTCCCTTGCGTCAGGGCTGTCTGCCCTTTTTGACTGCAAAACCGCTCTGGTACTATCCATATTTGCAACCGTCCGTGAAAGATTACGTATCACCGTATCCAGATCATTCTGCCGGATTGTAAGCGATATGTACAGACTTACCATACCGGAAATAAGCACGGAGGTCAGAACCAAAATCAGATTATAACGGTAAATTTTCCCCAACACGGTACTGTGTTTTCCTGTTTTTTCTTTCATAATTTTTCTCCTGGATTTCATTCATGAAATGTGTTGTTTTCATTTTAATATAGACGTTCCGTCAGTACAATACGGTTTTCATTTACAATACTTACAAAAGGTTTTCATACTTTCCTAAACTTCACAAACACAAAATTTTCCATTATGCTTGACTCATCAAAAACGCAACGGAAAGAAAAAAATTGGGAGGAAAGAAACATGGATTTTAATCAGATGAGTTTAAAAATGCACGAGGAAAACAAAGGAAAAGTAGCAATTCGTTCAAAAGTGACGGTGAAAACACGCGATGATTTAAGCACGGCTTATACACCGGGAGTCGCAGAGCCATGCCGAAAGATTGCAAAAGATAAAATGGAAGCTTACCGCTATACAGCAAAAGGAAATCTCGTAGCTGTTGTGTCCGATGGAACCGCAGTTCTTGGTCTTGGAGATATCGGTCCGGAAGCGGCAATGCCTGTTATGGAAGGAAAAGCAATCCTGTTTAAGGAATTTGGTGATGTAGACGCATTTCCAATCTGTCTTGACACAAAAAATCCGGATGAAATTGTGGAAACGGTCATTCGTCTTGCTCCTACTTTTGGCGGTATCAATCTGGAGGATATCTCCGCACCGAGATGTTTTGAAATTGAAGCAAGACTGAAAGAAGCTCTGGATATCCCGGTATTCCATGATGACCAGCATGGTACAGCAGTGGTCGTACTGGCAGCGATCATAAACGGTCTGAAGCTCACAGGAAAATCTGCCGAAGACTGCAAAGTGGTTATCAACGGTTCCGGTGCCGCAGGAATTGCGATCGGCAAACTGCTGTTGAATTATGGATTCCGTCATATGACTCTCTGCGACAGAAAAGGTATGATCAACAAAGCGAACGCCAACAATCCTGTAAAAAAAGAAATGGCAGAGCTGACAAACCTTGAACAGAAAGAAGGAACACTGGCAGATGCTCTGAAGGGAGCAGATATCTTTATCGGTGTTTCCGCACCAAACAGTGTTACCCCTGAAATGGTAAAAAGCATGAACGACAATCCGATGATCTTCGCAATGGCAAATCCGACTCCGGAAATCATGCCAGATCTTGCAAAAGAAGCAGGCGCAAAAATCATTGGTACCGGACGCTCTGACTTCCCGAATCAGATCAATAATGTTTTAGTATTTCCGGGACTTTTCCGCGGTGCTTTAGACGTACGTGCAAAAGCAATCACAGAAGAAATGAAGATGGCAGCTGCCAAAGCACTCGCGGGGCTGATTGACGAAAAAGATTTATGCCCGGAATATATTATCCCGGATGCTTTTGATTCGCGTGTCGCAAAAGTAGTCGCAAAAGCGGTAGCTGAGGAAGCAATTCGCAGTAATATTACAAAATAGGAGGATAGGAATCATGCAGGCGACAAAAAGTATGTCCATAGAAAAATCCCAGAATTCTATGGGAATCCTGGAAAAATTAAATGCTATTCAAATATATGGAATTGGATTGCCCTTATATCTTATTATTTTTGCTCTTATTTTTGCAGCAATGATGTTAGGATGGCTTCCAGGCGGAATGATTGGCGCATTTCTAATCATGATGGTTTTTGGAGGACTTTTCAATATTATCGGCAACAATTTTCCAATTGTAAAAACATATTTAGGCGGAGGAGCAATTGTTTGTATTTTTGCATCTGCAGGTCTTGTTTTTGCGGGATTGATTCCGGAAGCTGTGATTGAAAATGTAGATACTTTCATGAATACCACCGGTTTTTTGAATTTCTACATAGCAGCTTTGATCACAGGATCTATTCTCGGTATGAGCCGAAGTCTTCTTCTGCGCGCTGCCATCCGCTTCCTTCCAGTGGCACTTTGCGCTATGACTATGGCAATCCTGGCTGTAGGAGTCGTTGGTATGCTGATGGGCTATGGATTTATGGATGCAATCATGTATGTGGCAATCCCAATGATGGGCGGTGGAATGGGCGCAGGTGTTGTGCCGCTATCCGGAATGTATGCAGAAGCTCTGCATGTGGATGCCGCCGGTATTATTTCAAGAATGATTCCGGCATCCACTCTTGGAAACGTCACAGCGATTGTCGCAGCCGGTATGCTGGCAAAGCTTGGTGAAGTGAAACCATCTCTCAGCGGAAACGGAAAATTAATGAAAAAAGAAACAGAAGATATGTCTGACAGTAAAAAGCCGGCAGAAAGTATTCATCTCATGGGGATGGGGCTTGTCACCGCAATGACCTTTTATCTGCTTGGAATGTATATCAACAAAGCAGTTCCGTCCGTACACACTTATGCATGGATGATCATTTTAGTTGCAGTTTCTAAAGCACTCGGAATTGTTCCGAAAAAAATGGAGTATGCAGCACAGCAGTGGAGCCAGTTTGTGATGGGCAACTGGACACAGGCATTACTGGTCGGAATCGGAATTTCCATGATTGACCTGAATGCCGTGATCAGTGCCTTCTCCGTCACATATCTGATTCTCGTTCTGGTTGTTGTCGGCGGTGTCGCATTAGGCGCAGGAATCGGTGGATATTTCGTTGGATTTTATCCCATTGAATCTTCTATTACAGCCGGATTATGCACAACGAACATGGGCGGAACAGGTGACATTGCAGTTCTTTCTGCTGCAAAACGTATGGAACTTCTTCCCTTTGCCCAGATTTCAACCCGAATCTGCGGAGCATTGGTCTTAGTTGTTGCCAGCATTCTTATCAAAATTTTGTTTTAGGGGAGGGACAGGGGACAGGTTTGTGTCCGGAATTACTTCCGTAATTCCGGACACAAACCTGTCCCCTGTCCTGTCAAAATCTGCTTTATATGTTTTTGCGGATATAGTCCAAAAGTTGATCAAAACTGCCCCGTCTGTATTGATTGATGTCTTTTCTACCTTTGTTAATCAGGCAGTCTGTCAGAAGAAATACCCTCATGCCTATCGTTTCAGATATCATATCCTCCGTCACATCATTCCCCACCATCAGACATTGTTCCGGCACGACCCCCAGCCGTCTTGCAATCTCCCGGTAATAGTCTGGGCTAGGCTTACAGTATCCGATATTCTCGTAAGTCGTATACAGTGCAAAATCCTCCGGTTCAAGACCCGACCAACGGATACGGCTCTGTGTGGCAACTGTGGGGAAAATGGGATTTGTCGCCAAAGCTACCTGCAATCCCATTTCCTTTACTGTGTGAACAGCGATTGCTGCCTTAGGATTCATTCCGCAAAGACCTTTCGCTGCGCAAAAATCGTTCTCGTAGAATTCATCGAACAGCGGTTTATCCGCAAGCACCTTTTCTCCATAGATACTTGCAAACTTTTTCCAAAAGACTTCTTCGTTGCTCTGACTGCCGTCATTTTTTACCATAGCAGCAGTTCCTGCCCAGATGGCATCCACAAGCTGCCCGGGTTCATACCCGTGAGGAGCCAGCTTAGCGGCAAGGATTTTAAAATAGCCCTTTGTAAAGGCATCGTTGTCCATTGGAAGCAGTGTGCCATCCAGATCAAATAGTACTGTGGTAAGTTTCATCTTTTCATTCTCCTTCATATAGTTTTTTTCGTCATTGATTCGCCTTTCTTCTACCTGCTTTCAAATCCTACCAAAATACCACCTTTTTCAGCATAGTACGAGCAGAGGCCACGATTCACTCCGATTTTTATATCAGCATTTGGAAAACAATTTTGAATATCTTTGGCAAGCATCTCTGCCGCATTCAGATTATCAGAGTGACGAATACATACCTTCCCGCCTGCATAACCGCTTTGCTGCATACTATCCCAAAGCTGGCGGATTGCACGCTTTTCACCGCGACATTTATGCAGCGGCTCCAGCTCACCCTCATCGCTGGCGCGCCCAACAATGCGGATACCCAACAGGTTTGCTGCAGCGGCAAGAGCCGGACTGACGCGTCCGTTCCTTGCAAAATTCGCCAGAGATTCCAGTGAAAACAGCAGATGAGTCCGTTTCGAATATTGTAAGATTTTTTCCTGAATCTCGTCAAAGGAATATCCGAATTCAATCAGACTACGGTATTTTTCAACCAACAATTCCAGTTCCGGACCAGTAGACAAGGAATCCAGAATGAATACCTTTCTACCTGGGTGTTCCGCCATATAATCCTCTGCGGCAATGGAAGCTGCATTGTAACAGCCGGACAAGTGACTGGTAAGGGAAACCCCATACACTTCCTCTGCATCCCCAAAAGCTTGCAGCCAATCTCCCACACTTGGGCAGGACGTGCCGGAGCGGCCTTTATATTCCCGCAGATCTGTCAGCATTCCTTCAACATCCAGCACTTCGTCATCCACGTATTCCTTTGCATCCGTCAGTATTTTCAGTGGCACAGACATGAAACCGGCATAGTCGCTCGGAAACAGATTGGCGGACGAATCCGCTACGATTACAGTTTTTCTCTTCATAGTAGGTCTCCTCTCTATGTACGATACAGAATCCCGATCATGTCTGGCCCGGTATTGATGGCAATCACACAGCCTACTTGGTATTCTGCAATAGGTGGTTTATCCATAATCTGCGCACAAGCTTCCTTCAGATGATTGAGCGCCCTTGTATTATTACCATATACGATGGCATAGTTAGTGCCTGGTTTGCGTTCTCGCTTGCACAGCTCCACCAAGGTAGAGATAGCCTTTTGCTCTCCGCGGGCCTTGCCGATGATCTTTGCCTCCCCGTCCTCAAAGGTGATCAGCGGTTTCAAGCCAATGGCATCCCCGACGAAGGCAGCTGCCGGAGAAATGCGCCCGGATTTCTTGACGCAATTCAATTTTAATGGAATAAAAACGGGACGGGTATGATTTAGCCACTCCGTAATGTGGTTAATAACCTCCTGCACGGTCGCTCCGCGCTTTATCATTTCCGCTCCCTCTATTACGGGAATCCCGTATGCCATACTATATGTCTTGGAATCAATGATATGTATATGAAAATCTTTACTCATTTCGGGGTGTGATTCGAAGAACATTGTCTTAGCTAATTCAGCAGCCTGATAAGTACCAGAACCTTTGGAATTCAACGTAACTTGAATCAAATCGTTATATCCTTCATCTCTGCACTGATGAAAAAACTCGGTATACATATTCACCGCTACCTGCGACGATGCCGGAAGCTTTTTTGCCGTTTCAAGTATTTCATAAAAGTCCTGTTTTGAAATATCTATTCCATCACGGTACTCATTTTCTTCATGTATGATTGTAAGCGGCAAAACGCTGATATTCCATTTTTCGCATAAATCCTTCGGAATATCCGCCGTGGAATCAGTGACTATTTTTATTTTACTCATATTGTTCTTCCTTTCACTTCGTTGACTTTCAAAGTACGTTTTGATATGATAGAATCAAATAGGTACTTTCGTCTTTAATTGAAACGATAGTATCATTTACATTATACGGATTATTACTAATGTCTTCAATAGGAATGAATCAATTTGAGACTCAGCAATATGAATAGTATCATTATTATGAGGTTGTAGAATGGGACGAGGTACAAAAACAACAGAATTTCTGAAAGAGTGTCTTTCGGACGCTTTGATTCGACTTATGCGTGAAAAACCCTTTGAGAAAATTTCTATACAAGAAATTGCAGATGCATCGGGCGTAGGTCGTGCTACCTGGTTTAGAAATTACAGTGGAAAAAATGAAGCTCTCACTTTCAAACTTGTTATTTCGTGGAATCGTTGGTCTGACGAACACAATGTTGCTGTACGTGATCAATTTACTTTAAAAAATGCAACAGATTTTTTTCTGTTTAATTATGAGATTCGTAATATCATTCAAGTCATTTACTCTGCCAAAATGCAATCTGCTGTGTATGATGCCTTTTATCAGGTAATGATGCCGCAGTACGGATCTAATGCAATGGAATGCTATCAGGCGCGTTTTTACTCATACGGTCTTTTTGGATTACTCGATGAATGGGTAAAACGTGGATTTAAAGAGACACCTGATGAGATGGTGAGTATTTTTTATCAGGTTATGGACAATAGAAATGACTTGTAGATTGCCCTTATGCCCCTACACTGTTCCACTTCTTTCATCAAGAAAGCCACCGTAGTGCATCTACAGTGGCTTAATCCCTCTTTTTTTTCGATTATTTTTTGCATATCGCAATCTATTCAAAAGTGGCATAAGGCTTCTTCTCGCCAATGCTATACGCCGCTCCGATAAGCCGCTATCCCATGATAACCTTCACCTGAGCCGTTTCACATCCAGAGAGGTTACTTTCAGTGATATAAGCACCATCTGTCAGATCCAGAGACATACCGTTCAATATAAGTTCCTTCACTCCGTGTTGAACATGTGCCGGGTTTTCTACCTGGATTGTGAGCCTACAGCCGCGGTAGATTCTCTCCACTGTATAGCTGTCCCATTGGGAGGGAATCGACGGGTCAATAAGCAACCCTTTGAGTGTCGGACGGACACCAAGAAGGTACTGAGTAGCCACGACGTCCATCCAAGCCGCTGTTCCCGTCACCTGCGAAACGCAGCCCCAACCAAACTTCTCATTGTCCTTACCGAGCATTGTTGAGCAATAAGCATACGCCTCTGCGTGATAGCGTTCCACGCCAATCTTCTGGATTACCGTATTCGGAAGGATCTGCTTATAATATTTCCATGCGAGATCACCGCGCCCAAGCAATGCCTCAGCCATGATTGCCCAGCAATTGGCCTGACAGAAGACACCACCGTTTTCGGAGTATCCTGCGGGAAGGCCGTTGACCATCGCTGATTCCTTGGACGGCCAGCCTGGGTAGCCCGGTGTATTCAGCAGCAGTCCCATGCCAGTGTCCAACTCCCTTGCAGCACTGTCCATGGCTCTAATCTGCTTATCTTTACAGGCTCCGGCAATGACCATCCAGCTCTGGGCATTGAGCCAGATCCGGGCATGAGCATCAGAATGTGTGCCGATCGGCTGTGCGTCATCGTCCAGTCCGCGCAGGAACCATTCGCCGTCCCATGCGCATTTCTCCAACGCCTTTTCCTGCTTGTCAATGAGCCCTGCAAAGGATTCTACTGCCGCCGTATCCCCACGCATTGCAGCCATCTCGCCAAGCTGACGCAGAGCGTAGATATGCTGCTGAGAAACCATGATGCTTTCGCCCTTTCCTTTGCGTCCAAAGGGTCCGAGATGATCGTTCCAGTCAGAAAACAGAATCAACGGCAGGTCATGAGCACCGAGGTGTTTTTCCGTGAAATCCACACCACGCAACAGATGCTCCCAAAGGGTAGCACTGCCCGCAGGCGTAACAAGATCCGCAGAAAGGAACGGGATCTCCTTATCCAAAAAACTCAGATCGCCGGTTTCGGAAGCTATTGCATAGGCAAGATAAACCATCCAGATATGGTCATCCGAGCGGGTAATGTCCTGCGGAGGGCGATTTTCCTCCGGCCAGGCGGTGTGGACAGCATGTCCGTCCTCCAACTGCTGGGAGGCAAGATACCAAAGCATATCCCTCGCCCATTCTGGCTTGCGGTATGCCTGCGCCAACATATCCTGAGCCGTGTCGCGGAAACCGATGCCCCGCACTCCGGACGCGTCCGAACTGATAGAGCGTGACAGCCGCGCTGTGTGGACGCTTTGCAGCGGGTTCCATGTGTTAATTTCCCGCTCCGCATCCGCATCCGGTAACTGGCATTGCATGACATTCAGGTGTTTATCCCACCATGCCTGGAGTTTTGCAAACTGTTCGTCAGCCGCCCCAGCCTTGCGAAGAACAGTCAATGTTTCTTTCGTTTCCGCAATAGCCTTTTCGTAATCTGCCAGTGCACCTTTTGTCACGCCGAGATAGTAGTGGATCTGCGTTTCCTCACCACCGGTAAGTGTAATATGTGTATGGAGTGCGCCACAGGGCTCTCCTCCCTGAAGATTCGTATTTGAGAGACATCCTTTCTCTATTTCCACCGGATTACGCTCGTCCCGGTAATTGCCGCAGAAGGTATCGCGGTTGCAGCAGAAAGAGTCAATCTTTGCGTCTGAGCCGAAATAGACCAGCGGAGAGTCATCCTTGCGAGGGTGCATCCATGCCGTATAGGCATAGGTGATGGCCTGCAATTCCTCGTCAAACACAGCCCTCGTATTCCATTTAAGGTAATAACCGAGGATATTTTCCTGCTGTGCCATGAATTGCGACAGTTCCACGTAGGCGAATACATCGCAAGAAATTTCGTGACCGCACTCATTGCGGAGTTTCAAATCCCACAAAAGGGTATCGGTATCCTGCGCCATAAAGAGTTTTAAGGTGGCACTCAGCCCGTCCTTCTCGGCAGTAAACACGGAATAGCCTGGAGAATGAGCGGCCTTGCGCCGGTCAACCTTCGTTTCACAAGGACGGAAGGTTGGTGACCATACACTGCCGTCCTCCATACGAAGATATACATAAAATCCCGGAGAGTCGATAGGCAGATTAAAAAAGCGATAGCGGCTGACACGAAACAGCATCGGTGTCAGCCACCATGTCATGCCGCCACCAGCCTGTGAAACAAAAGCATGCATCCTGCCGTTGGAGAGATAGTTGATCCAAGGAGAAGGCAGATCAAAACGATCGAAACGTATGGTTCTTTCGTTATCTAAGAAAGCATATGGTAAAGTATTCATATTCTAAGACTCCTCTCTATAATTTACTTCTCTGATGCTGATACAGGCTGTTTTGCACGAGTTCAGCATCAGTTCTTATCATCTTTACTATATTTTTATAACACAAAATCATATGTGCCGCTTGTGAGGAACTGACTCTTCCCATCTGGCAAAGTCAGGCAGGCAACGGTATTTTCCGGAATCTCACAGCTGTAACTGACATTACTGCCTTTCTTCTCCCAACGCGAGCGGATAAGTCCATGCTTTGTCTTGTACGTTCCCTCCGCCCATGTCAGACTACCGCCGATCATGGGCTTTAGTTCAAATTCCTCGAAGCCCGGCGCATTGAAAGTAGGGCGGATGCCCGCCACATATTCAAACAAGAACTGGCAGACTGCACCGAAAGAATAATGGTTAAAGCTATCCCGATAGGTGTCAAGCCCATCCCATCGTTCCAACATGGTCGTAGCTCCAATGGTAATAGGATGCAGCCAACCTGGAGAAGTGGTTTGCTCCAAAACTTTGAATGCCTCATCAATCATGCCATAGTCACAGAGCGTGGGCAGCAAATAGACAGTGGACAGGAAACCAGTGTTCAGATGGTAGTCCGCATCCTTCAACTCGCATTTTAGCTGTTCGATTACCAGTGGCTTCTTTTCTTCGCTGACCATATTCAGCGCCAGAGCACGGATATATGCGGCCTGATGCCCTTTTTGAATTACCCCGTCGTCGCCTATGAGATATTTGTCATAGGCAGTTCTGATTTTTTTGGAGAGTGCAGCGTAGTGCTCCGCATCCTCGGACTTACCGAGGATATGGGCCATGTGCGCCAAATTGTCACAGCTCCGCTTGGTATAGGCCGTGGCCACCTCTGGTTTGCCATACTTTGCCATGTGTGTGACAAAATCCGCCGACGTACCGCCATTCATAAACAGTTCGACGACCTCCGGTGCGGGAGGCAACGGCTCATTCCACTCACCGTAGTGGAAGCGGGTGTCGTAGATGTAGTCACCGTCACCGTTTACATACCACGGCTTTTTGGCATACATAGGGTTTTTCTCTTTCATGCAGCGAAGAGAAAACTCGACCCATTTTTTCGCAGTTTCGTATTGGCTCTCTAAAAACTCCCTGTCTCCGTACATCAGGTACATCTGATACGGAATCCACACGGCAGAATCGCCCCAGCCAACGCTGTCCTCACCAATGTTGCCATCGCCAGAGGGACCCGCCAGTGCCATAGCAGGATTGACCGTCTGTACTTCTTTAAGTTCCTCCGGATTATGGACACTGGAAGTAGATGGGAAGGTAATCCCAACCTTACCGCTGGCGTATTGCTCAATGGTCTGATCTTTGAGCCACTTTTTGAAAAACTGCTTCACATCCATAAAATACGCCGCCGTGCGGCAATAGATCATGGCATCCCCTGTCCAGGCATTACGCTCACGTGTCGGGCAATCCACCGGTACATCAAGAAAATTTCCCTTCTGACTCCAGCGCGCATTTTCAACCAGTTTGTTGATGAGCTCATTGGAGCATCGGAAGTCGCCCACTTCCTCCATATCGGAGTAAACAGCTATTGCTTCAAAATCCGCATCCTCGATGCCTTCCACAAGAACATAGCGAAAGCCAAACACGGCAAAGTGTGGAGCGTATTCCTCGACCTCGCCTCCTTGACAGATATAAGTAATCTCCTGAAACCTGGTCTTGCCGCCGTCACAGTTAGCGGTGGAGAAATTGCCCTCTTTATCCAAGCCCTCGCCGTGCTTGAGATGCACAACCTGCCCAGATGTAGTGTTTCGGAGTGTCATGCGTATATAGCCTGCGATATTTTGCCCGAAGTCAATCACGAGGCTTCCTGAGTTGTCCCTCATGGGTTTTCCGGAAAAACGCTCCTTCTCCCGTATAGGGACACTCTGATTGTCAATCAGTTCGCCCTCCGTATGTTCAACGCAAACAACAGCCTGCTGCCAGCCCTGTGGCTCAATCCGCGCGTCATAAGTTTCTCCCATTTGAAGATCCGTTTTCACAATCGGACCAATACCAACCTCGAAGTTCTCATCAGTTGCAATCACCTCAGTACTTCCGTCTGCAAAGGTCAACGTCAACTCTCCCCAAAGTGCCAACGTATAGCCAAAGTTATTGTTCCAGCGCCACCAGCCATCGCCCACATTCACGGATAGCAGGTTCCTTCCCTCCGTCAAGAATTCGGTTACATCATATTCCTGCACTTGAATGCGGTAATAATAACTGGTCAATCCCGGCATAAATTTATGATCCGTCACGCTCTTGCCGTTTAATTCCGCTTCGTAAATGCCATGGGCGGTCAGCCGTAAAGTGGCACTTTTCAGTCCGTTCTTGACGGTAAACTTGCGCCTAAATACCGGCGCAAGTCTTGTTTCCCGATTATCTTCAGGATGACAAATCCATTTTCCTATGATCCTTTTCATCTTTAGCCCTCCAATTCAGAGTTTAGCGCTTTTATCAAGTCATCTGCTGTGCTTTCTTACGCGCGTCCAATTCCTCTTTCACTTTTGGCATTTGCTTATCCAGATTATAAAAAACGAAAATAATCACCGTCATGATGCCAAGCAAAATCGTTGGAATAGCGTTGAAACTCATGTTGATGGCTCGCATAGCACTCTCGGACTGCGTTTCCAGTCCGCCCACATAACCGGAAACCCCCATCACAAAGCCGCCAAGAGACACAGACAAGCCGGCTGCGACTTTGTTTGCAAAATTGGGGAACACAGCAAGGACGCCCTCCACGCGCTTTCCGGTTTTCCACTCACTATAGTCAATAATATCGAACAGGAAAAGAGGAAAATACACGCTGATGGGCATGATGCCAAACATCATCAAACCGAGTCCGACGCCCATGGTGATCATATTGGTTCCACCGATCCAACGAAGGATGCAGCCTCCCAGCGCAATCAGAAGGCTTACCTTCATTACATTACCTTTGCCAAAGCGATTAGCCAGTGGGACAAAGATCACCAGCATGAGGAGTGAGGCAAAGGATGCGACAGCGATGACAGACATCTGACTGATATCGCCCACATAGTAAGTAAAGTAATACGCTGCGGAAGTGTTTAGAAAACCGGAGGCAACTACGATTGTGAAAATCGCCAGCGTAAGGATAAGGATGTACTTGTTTTGTACAATGGCCTTGATACCGTCCATAAAGCTTACACCCTGCTTCTTCTCTTTCTTTCCGTCGGTATTAATCACCGTTTCGTCTACCGTCACTTCCTTGATTGCGAAAAATCGAATCATACCGAAAATGGCTATAGGAACGGTAGCAAAGATGACCATTTTTGTCCACTCGCTCTGAATCACACCAGCCGCGCTGATCCACTTTGGAATCATTACGCCCAGAATCAGACTTACAAACTGACCAAAAACGGTGCTGACGCCGAATACATTGTTGCGTTCCTTATCATTAGGAAATGCACGTAGCAGATATACGTTGTCGCTGGCACCGAGAAGCGTTCCAAATACAGCCTGCGTCAGAATATACATTACGCCTATATAAACAGCCTGTACCATTGGAGCCGCATTGGGCGCAGAAAAAGTCAAAATCGTGAATAATGCAATAAATGGGATGCACCAGTCGTAGGGACGAGCCTTGCCGAAACGAGTGTGGGTGTTATCTACGATGAAGCCCGCAATCAGATCGGTCACACCGTCAAAGAGCTTAGTAACCAGAAGAACTGTTGCGATCATCGTCAGTGACAGCCCCAACACGTCCGTTGCGTAAAAGGATATATACGAAGTGAACAGTGTATTGGTTACTGCAGTGCTAATGTACCTGGATGACCAGAAAACACCATTTTTCAAGTTTCTGAGTCCCCCATGTCTTTGTGAGTTTGCTGTTTTTTCTCTCATGTTTAACATTCCTTTCATCTTTGTTTACTAGAATCTGTTTTAAGATATCGCAATGTTATTTACCATACCATGCAGTGTTCTGTCGATCTCATAAATTGTGTCCGCATCCAACTGCACCATTTCCATTAATTCCCGTATTGTATTATTCCCCACAGCCTCCATCAGTTTTTCCACGGAGAATCCTCTGGCATCCGCCACTGCCTGTATGCCGTCGTACATTGGCTTTAAAAGTACCTGTACTTCCTCTGATTGTCTGCGGATATGCCGCAGCGAACAAGCTACCGAGAGCACCGGCGCATTGTCACCGTTTGGACTGACAGCAATATTAGGTTCCGTAAAACCTTTTGCTGTCAGCGTCCCCAATGTTTCCTTCAGCCACCCAATACTGTCATCCACCCAGTTTGGCACACGCTCCGATGTGCCGTTCTGCTTAATCCAATCCTCTGCAGTCGAAAAACCATGACCACCATAAGAATAAATATGGCTTTCAAACGGTATCCCATTTTCTGCTAACGCAAGGCCCATCATGAGACTGTTTTTGATATCCACTGTCCGGTCATCACGGGCAGCCACCAAAAAACAAGGGCAGGTATCTGACGTCACATGCTCATTGGGATATGGCATCCCTGGCTGGCAAAGATCACAGATCTCTTTTAAGATGGCAGGATACACCAGAATTGCGGCGGCCGGTCTGTGTTTTGCCACGGTTGCTGCACAGGCACAGAGATGTCCGCCTGCTGAAAATCCAACCGCTGCAATTTTTGAGATGTCAATATTCCATTTATCAGCATTGCTTTCAATCACCGTCATTGCTTCCTCATAATCCTCCAATGGCAGCGGCCATTTCCCTTTTGAGGTAACTGTATATCTGAGAATCATTGTCTGATATCCAGCCCTCAGATATGCCATTGCCACAGGGTCGGCTTCTCTGTCAGAACACATGGCATAACCGCCACCCGGAAGTATCAGCATCGCCGGGCGCCTGCCAAAGCCGAACTCCCCATCAACTTCTTGCGTATAAACAGTCAAAGTAACATTTCTTTCTTCATTCAGTACGATTGTTTCTGATTTCATATGCCTTTATCTCCCTTTCTCTATATAACGTACCAATCTGATTACATGGGCTGCGCAGAATTCCAAATCTTCCCTGCTCACACGGTAACCCTTTACTTCCTCCTTCATAGCCTTCAACAGATCATCCATATCCATCCTGCCGCCTGGCATCATCAGGTCATTTCCTGCGGCTATGGCACCCGGTGCATTTGCCATGGGATATTTGTGTCCTTCTACAGCCGAAAACCCCTGCGTTACCCAGTCTGTCATCACACATCCCTCAAATCCCCATTCTCCACGCAGTACATCCTTCATAAGATCCCTTCTTGATGAGGTATGTTCTCCGTTCAGGAGATTATAAGATGTCATAACAGTCAGAGGATGACTCTCTTTTACCGCGATTTCAAAACCTTTCAGGTATATATCTCTGAGCGTACGCTCACTCATGATACTGTTGGACCGCATACGGTTCGTCTCTTGATTATTTCCCACAAAATGCTTAACCGTCACTCCTTTTCCGGAATGCTTCTGTACTCCCTTTGTAATGGCAGATGCCATCTTTCCGCTGATCAGTGGATCCTCCGAAAAATATTCAAAGTTCCTTCCGCATAGCGGATTTCTGTGGATATTCAACGCCGGAGCAAGCCACAAGTCTACATGGAACCTCTCCATTTCTTCCCCCACCAGGCTGCCGCAGGCCTGTGCCACTTCATCACTGAAGCTTTGGGCAATTGCAGTTCCAATGGGTATGGCGGAGCAATACTGATCAAACACCTCACCATGCCGTTCCACTTTCTTATCTTTTAAATGGAGCATTTCTATCATCTCTTCCGGCAGCAGTTCATATACACTCTCCAGATTACCATCATCTAAGCCGTAAACGCCTTTTTCATCTACGCCATATTGCCTGTTCAGACGCAGCCCTGCAGGTCCGTCCGCCATAATGACACTGCCAATACCTTTATCTTGTAACCTGTCTGTTGTCTCGCCCGCAGCCCCGGCAACTTTCCGTCCGGCATTTCCGATAAAGCTGTTACTTCCATCTTCTGAAAAGCCACCGACACACAGATATGCCAATTCCTCATCCGATAATTTTGCTACCAAATCCCCAATCTCTGGTTCTTTCACTGATATATCCGCATTTTCTTCCTGATATGATTTATGGAAAGCATCCACTGAAATCTGATAAATTCTATCTTTTTCTATTCCTGCCATGGAGAATGATTCCTCCGTTCTCTGAAGAACCATATCTGTAAAATCAGCCTTTCCGCCAACATGACCTGCCTCTTTCACTATAACTGTCTCGGAAAGCTGTATTGCCGCTACCCCTGCAGTACTCCTGCTGCTGGTTCCTGCCCTCAAAATATAGTTTCCCTTCTCCAGTATGTATGCACCCATTTCCTCGTCATAAGAGGCAAGCTGTTCCAGCGTAAAGCAAAGTTCAAGTCTTGTCTGCTCCCCTGGTTTCAGTTCCTTTGTCTTGGCATAAGCTGCAAGTACCTGATATGGCTGGTTCAGCTTTCCCTCCGGAACAGATACATATGCCTGTACGACCTCCTTTCCACAATATGCTCCTGTATTTTCTACCAATACCGGAAGTGTTATCCGGGTTTCCTCTATCACCGGTGATTCATCCTTTATGGAAAATGTCGTATAAGAAATCCCAAAGCCAAATGGAAAAATCGGTTTTTTCCCTATGGTATCAAAATACCGGTAGCCCACATAAACCCCTTCCCTGTAACGGGTATCGTCCTTTTCCGCAAAATCCCCTTCATGGCAGTAATCCTCATACTTTGCCCATGTAGATGACAGCCTTCCGGATGGATAACTCTTTCCAAGAAGTACATCTGCAAAGGAATCTCCGACAGTCATTCCGGTCTGGGATAAAAGTAAAACATTGTTTACCTCATCAAGCACCGGTGATATATCAATAACACCTCCGGCATTGATCACCAACATAAATTTTTCATATTTTTTACTAAGTGCAAGAATATCCCTTGTTTCTGTATCAGACAGCATGAAATCACCTTTCACAGCCTGCCGGTCAGAACCTTCCCCGCTAATACGGGACAATACATAAACTGCCTTATTTCCTTCACCATCCAGTGGAAAATCATACTCCGGCTCCGGCATTACCGCACCGATTCCGAGCATGATTGCGGAAATTCCTTCTGCTGCGATCCTAGCCTTAATTTCTGCTGCGAATTTCTTATGCGCCTGCTCATAGCAATCATCATAGGAATCCAACCATTCCTTTGTTGTAATGGTAAACCCTGCATTTTCCAGTCCTTCCTCTATAGTTACATAATGACGTACATTTACGTCACCCGAACCAGTACCACCCTTGACCGTATGTCTTACACCGTTGCCGTATGCTGCAATTTTACCTGCTGATGAAAGCGGAAAACTGCCATCGCTTTTGAGCAATACCATACATTCCGGTGCCAGCTTACGCAAAGCCTGGATATGCTCCATTTCATAATCATACAGATTTCTTTGTTCCATGCCTGTTCCTCCTGTTTTATCCCATTCTTTCATTCTTATTGAATAACTTTCCTCTGTTCCATAAACTGTAACATATGGTCAAAACACTCTTTTGCATATCTATTGCTTGCAAATCTTTTCATATATCCGTGTTCGAGTCTGTCACACTCCTGCCCACGGATAAAGAACACATACTCTGTCCCATTCTTTTCCAGAACTGCGGCCAGATCCTCTGCAGAGTCTCTGAACCAGATTTCCATGTTGCTGCTATTGATAAAAGATGGGATATACGTATCACCAATCCACTTTGTGGCGTCAAGAAGCTTTACAATATCGTCTCTTTTTGATGGGTGGTCCACCCCCATCCAACATCCGAACATCGCATCCATATTCTCCTCGTAGTGTCTGACGGACAATGCCGCCTCATCGATCAGCAGCCCTGCAATCTGTTCCTTTCGTATAGAAACAGGTACCCCGATTTTTTCGGCATACTCTGGATTGACAAGCATAGCTCCATATATTTCTGACAGACAGGCACCTGCACTGCCGCCGCCCAGAAACACACATTCCATGTCCAGCCCATACAGTTCCTGATTTTCCGTCAGGTACTGCAGCATCTTATCTACCTGCTCCAACTGCACTGGGAAACGATACTCCGGAGCCAGCGCGTAATTTGCCGAAACTACATTGTACCCTTTTTTTGCAACTTCCGCATAGAACGCAATATCACTTCCCTTTTCTTCTGCCAGCGGGTCACCTGATATTTTATCCCCGAAAATCATACCTCCACCATGAAGATAGATCATTGTCGGGCGCTTTTTGGTCTTGTCTCCGTCCGGATAATAAATATCCAAATGACTGTTTGGATATTTTTCACCATAACATATATCGTTCACATACAGAACTCCGTCTTCCCGTAAATGCTCTCCCGGTACATTTCTCGGCTCAAATGAATTTACCGGTGCACCGCTGCAGGTTTTTGCAAACACTATTTTTTGAAGCGGGATGCACCTTAAATCCGACTCTAATGCTTTTTCTGACATTCTTACTTTCCTCCATTCTCTTTTTTCTTTTTATTACCAAATTTTCTAATTACCATTCAACAGTCCAATTCCGTAACTTTTCACCTGACCTTTCAGGGCATCTCCTATCCACTGCATCACCGTTTTTTCTTCTGTGACATATTCATATACATCTTTCTCGCCTATGATACAATGGACCGTCAGCCTCTTGTCTTTCTGCCGTTTATCAACTTTATCAAAAAAGAACATCCCTATACCAGGAACCTTTTCCTGCAGTTCTCTGCAAAGCTCCGACAACTCCTTCTGAAATTTATGACCCGATTCTTCTGAAAAAGCAAATTCATTGTTTTCCAAATAGTTTTCCATGCGTGCCAAAAATCCATCACGGACTGAACAGCAGAATAAATACTTTATTTTACTGCCGTGCGTTTTATACAGAGCTTCCAGACCGTCCAGCATGATATTATCACTGTGTATACAATCCACAATCTCCTTTGGCGCATGCCAGACATCCCTTGCTGCTGAATGCCAATCCTCCATGCGGAAATATCCGCTGTCCACCAGACAGGTCACATCTCTGCATTCCGGGAATTGGTGAATCAGATCATTGGATACCAAAGACACCCCGAAAGCCCCACCGCTACATCCACAGATAAAAAGCTGTTCCGGTGCCGATATCCATTTCTTTACTGACTGGAGAATCGCCCTATAGTTACGGAATCCGTGATGGTGGAGCACCCTTCTGCTCCCATCCAGCGCCGTATATGGAAAATCTCCATCCCCCACATGAAAATCCCCTGTATTATAATTCAGGACAAGTTTTGACCAGTTACAGAAAGGATTGCGGTCGCTGTCCTCAAAAATCCCCTTATTCAAGTTTAGATCTGTAAATAGGTCTACATGTACCATATAAAATCCCTCTGCCAGGTTTTTGCTGTAAAGAGAAGACTGTCTGGCTGCAGTATATTCATTCCATGACACTCCTCCCCCGGCAAAATACACCAGAAGTTTATTCTCCGTGCCTATCTGAAAACTACCGTAAGTTGATTCGCCGTTAGCATCCACGACTCCTTCCGGATAGACACGGTACCATTTACCCTTCTGAGGATCTTCGGGTATTCCTGGAAACCGTTTCTTTTTTAAAAATGGTGTCAGTAATTTCAACCATAACGGCTCTCTTTCCCATTCTTCCAATTTGAAATCTGCCATCTTCTGCCCCCTTCTCTCAATCCAGTTTATCTGCCGACACTACAATTCCTGCCGCTTTCTTTTTCGGTTTTCCCGGCTGGATGCAGCAGTGCAGTTCTTTTCCCGGTGTCAATTCATGTTCTTTCCGTGGTATTCCTTTTTCATAGTCCAAATGTTCAACCACTTCAATATAATATTCATTCTATAATTTAAGGCTTCACTTTTTCTATCTTATTCTTATACATATTATCTTAATATTGCTCTTCTCTTTTTCATTTTGTATAATGATGCTAAGATATAAATTTTAAAGTGCGAATAATCTCTCGGAATCCTGAGTGATTATTTTATATATTATTTATTGCCCGCAGCACTCTTGTTGCACAGATATCTATCTCCTGCCGGCTGATTGTACCATTATTCAGTGCCTCCATCATATCATCAAAGTCCGGCTGCCCACCTGCCATCACAATATCGTTTCCGGCCTTGATAATCTTATGGGCATATACCGCAGGATGGGCAGAGGAAGGATTGAACTTCACCCCTGTAGTAACCCAGTCCGTCATAACCAGCCCCTGAAATCCGAACTCTCCCCGCAGAATCTCTTCTACCAAATCTTTGCACTGACTGGTATGCTCCCCATTGAGCAGATTATAGCTGGTCATTACTGCCTTAGGCTGGCTCTCCCGAATGGCAATTTCAAAACCTTTCAGGTAAATTTCTCGCATTGCCCGCCGGGATACAATGGAATTGCTGTTATAACGGTTGTTTTCCTGATTATTGGCCGCAAAATGCTTTATGGTAGTTCCCCGATGCTCATGGCTCTGTACACCCAGCGTAATGCCGGCTGCCATTTTCCCTGAGATAAACGGATCCTCAGAAAAATACTCAAAATTCCGCCCACACCGGATATCCCTATGAATGTTCAGTGCCGGAGCCAGCCACAGATGGATACCATAAATCTCCATCTCTGTTCCCACAATATCGCCGCAGAGCTTTGCAAACTCTGTGTTCCAGCTCTGAGCAATAGCAGTTCCGATGGGAATGGCTGTCGTATACTGCTCTTGTATGGTTTCCGGTGGAATGCTTTCATAAATTTTGCGCACTGCAGCATTCATTTCATCACCCAGAAGTTCATCCAAGCCATCCGGCAGCTTCTCAATGACGGGAGTAACTCCCTTTTCTGTCAAAGCATATTTTCGGCTAATTCGAATTCCCGCAGGGCCGTCTGCCATGACAAGATATCTGTCACCAAGTTTTTCGGTAAGATAATTTGTAGTCTCCCCTGCTGCGCCTGCAACATGAAAAGCAGAGTTCCCCACTATTCCGCCTGTAGCGTTTGGAAGAAATGCCCCCAGACACAGATATGCAGCTTCTTCATTAGAGAGTTCTGCCACAAACTCATCCACATTCCGGTCTACCATGTAGTCACATGTCTTCGTTTCGAAATCGGCGGCAGTGATCTCCAATTTCGGAATTTCTGCCACATTGTCATCATAAGAAAACTCTATGACAGCATCCTCGAAATCCGGTTCTCCCATCCTTTTTTTCAGTTTCCATGTTTCCACCGTCCTATCCAGCTTTAAGCTGGCGGCAATCTGGGTATTTCGGCTGGAAGTACCCACACGAATAATATAATCTCCCTGTTCCAACACCCATGCCTCGCATGCTTCGCAATAGCTGGCTGTATCCCGCAAATCAAATGCAAGTAATATCGTCTGGCTTTCACCCGGCTGCAGTTCCTTCGTCTTAGCAAAGGCTGCCAGCCCCTGATAAGGCTTGGGAATCTTCCCTTTCGGTGCGGATACATAGAGCTGGATAACCTCTTTTCCGGCTATATTCGCTATATTAGAAACTGAAACGGAAATGTTGACCTTCCCTTTTTCCACACTAATTTTCCCTATTTTCCATTCAAATTCCGAATAGCTTAAACCGAATCCAAATGGAAACAGAGGGTTAGCTTTAGCCGTATCAAAATAGCGGTATCCTACATAAATTCCTTCTTTATAACGTGTATCATCTCTGCTGCCAAACTCCCCTATCTTTTGATAATCTTCCACAGCTGCCCAGGTGGTCGTAAGCTTGCCGGAGGGATTTGCCTTACCCAATAGAATATCTGCCAGAATATCTCCGGTTACTGCACCCAATTGGGATAGATAAAGGATATTTTTGACTTCCTTTACCGGAGTCAGGTCTATCACACCGCCCACATTGAGTACCAGCATAAAACGTTCGAACTGCCCGTTTAATGCCAGAATATCCCGTACCTCCGTATCCGTAAGCAGCACATCTCCCGGCATAATCTCCCTGTCATTGCCCTCCCCGGAAATACGCCCCAGTACATAGACACAAGCCTCTCCTTCCGCCGAAAGCGGAAACTCATAGTCATACTCCGGCTCGATTTTGCCAAAACCAACCACAAAAGGAGACACATTCAATTCCGCTGCCTTCCGCTTAATTTCTTCAACAAATTCCCCATGATAACGATCCCGCTCGCTGTCATATGCATCCAGCCAATTCTTTGTAGTCACCTCAAAGCCCGCATACTCCAGACCTTCTTCACAAGTGGAATAACAACGGCTGTACACATTCCCGCTGCCAGTGCCTCCTTTTACCGTCCGTCTGGCTCCATTGCCATACAATGCAAGCTTTCCCGGCTTCTCAAGCGGAAATTTTCCGTCTTTTTTCAACAATACGGCACATTCCGCGGCATTCTCTCTCAAAACTTTGATATGTTTTACTTCATGAGGCAACATTCTCTCTTCAAATCTCATTGTAAATCCTCCAAATCATCCATGATAGACACGGTACCATTTACCCTTTTTAGGATTTTCGGGTATTCCTGGAAACCGTTTCTTTTTTAAAAATGGTGTCAGTAATTTCAGCCATAACGGCTCTCTTTCCTATTCTTCCAATTTGAAATCTGCCATCTTCTGCCCCCCTTCTCTCAATCCAGTTTATCTGCCGACACCACAATTCCTGCCGCTTTCTTTTTCGGTTTTCCCGGCTGGATGCAGCGACGCAGTTCTTTTCCCGGTGTCAATTCATGTTCTTTCCGTGGTATTCCTTTTTCATAGTCCAAATGTTCAACCACTTCAATATAATCATCCAGCATATATTTGGGGAACAACTTTGACTGATGTCCTGTGACAAAATAATCAAAATCAAGTTCCTTCGCTCTGTACAGAGTCTTTTGATAAACAGAAACTTTCGTAGACTCTGGCAGAAACATATATACATCGGAGTTGATAGCATCGGAAGTAATAAGCAGCTTCAATTCCCTGCAGTACAGTCCGATGCTGCCCGGAGTATGTCCAGGCAGTTCAATGACCTCCGCTGTCTTCCCTCCAAGGTCAAAGGTATACCCTTCCGTGACTTCCAAAAAATCATTAAAATCATCCTGTAAGATGTCTTCTTTTTTCACTCTCCTGGGAAGGATGGGGAGAAAGAACAAGAGCTTCTGTACTTTTTTCAAAGAATCATACATGATACCCCGGTACTCCGCTGAATTGTGCCGCCTGAACACCGGAATATCCGCCGGATGAATAAAAACAGGCTGATGAAATGCTGAATTACCACAAGCATGGTCAAAGTGTCCATGCGAATTAACAATAAAGAGCGGTAGTTTTGTAATCTCTCGAATAACTTCTGGTAGTTTTGTAAAGCCATATCCTGTATCAACCAACAGCGCATGATGACTTCCTACCAAAAGATGCATCTGCACAAAGCAACTTGAAATTTCAAAGAAACCGGGCATAGGCTCCTCTATCTTAAAATATTTTCTTTCGCTTTTATCCATTTGCTTTCTCCTTCTGCTTATCTTTGTTCGTATCTGTTCTTATGGCCTCATCAGCAAGTGATTCGGCCTGTTCTGAACAGTTACCTTTGTTCTATGTATTCATTCTATAATTTAAGGCTTCGCTTTTTCTATCTTATTCTTATACATATTATCTTAATATTGCTCTTCTCTTTTTCTTTTTGTATAATGATGCTAAGATATATAAATTTAAAGTGCGATTGAGAAGGAGGGAATAACTGTGATAATCACGGAAAAACAGATAAATACCTTTGTAGATTTAATCAGATTCCAACATATGGAAAACCAATTCCAGCGAATTCCTGTTGAAGTCGAGGCGAATCTTCTAAATAAAATACGGCTGGGAGACTATGAGAATATCCACATCTCCCCATTTAACAAAATGAATGATAACTTAGGTTCCATGGCTTTGGATAAAATGACAGCTTACACGTATCTTACAGTAGCGTCTATTACCCTGTTCTCCCGAACATCCATCGAATGCGGAGTTTTACCTGACGAGGCTTTTGATCTGTCTGATGCTCTGCTCTATACCCTTTCCAGATGTAATAGTGTGGACGAAATCCATAATATCTTCCAGTTATCCGCCACCATGTTTGCCAAACAAGTAGCCCACCTGCATATTACGCCCTGCTCCCATCAGGTGGAGCGGATATGCAATTATATCGGACGCAATATCTTTCAGAAGATTACTCTGAAAGATATCGCTGATTATACAGAATTGACTGACACCTATTTATGCCGTATTTTTGCGAAAGAAATGGGGATATCTATCCACCGTTATATTCAACGTGAAAAAATAACCGTTGCCTGCAACCTTCTGGAGCACACAGACCGCCCTATATCAGAAATTTCAGTTTATCTGGGCTTTAATAGCCAGAGCAATTTTGCGGCTATTTTCAAAAAATGGCGGAATATGACACCTACTCAATATCGAGCAATAAATTATCGGGAAGTGTACTGACACACCTCCCGATATTTGGAATTACTGAAGGGGAGGGACAGGGGACAGGTTTGTGTCCGGAATTACTTCCGTAATTCCGGACACAAACCTGTCCCCTGTCCTTTCCTCCTTCTTAATATGCCATCAGCTCCACCGTCTGTGTCTCCACGCCTTCTGCTGATGCAGTAACTTTGATTGTGCCTTTTTCTCCATTACTCTGTACAATTGCCAACAATCTCCCATGATATGACGTATAACTACTGTCTGAAAATTTCTCCGTTGTCTCCGGATTTCCACTTGCCAATGCGCGTAAAGTAGCTGCGCCATCCACAGTAACCATCAGTTTCCGATCCTTCAGCATTTTTACGATGCCTTGATCATCTGTAATCTGAATATGAATGTATGCTATATCTTCTCCATCAGCTTTTAAAGAAGTATCTTCCGGGAGAATCGTCAGTTTCTCAGACTCGCCTGCAGTTATAAGACTTTCCCTTCCCAGTTCATTTCCGTTTGCATCATAGCTGATCGCTTCCAGCTTTCCCGGTCTGTACTCTGCCTGATAAAATGCACGACATTCCTTCAACGATTTTCTGCCAAGCGAAATACCATCCTGAAGCAGCTCTACCTCTGCTCCAATACTATATACTTCAATATCAGCAATTCTTCCTTCCTGCCCTGGCCAACTCCAGCTGTTTACTGCATCCGTCAGTCTCCATTTTCCAACCGTATACGCTTCCCCCGCATGGTCTACCGGGCGCACCCCGATGTACGGCTTTTTGTAAGTTCCAAATACAATAGAGGTATAATACCCCTGACTTTCTACATAACCGGTCAGATCCACAGAACCGCAGCCTGCTGTTAGGCATGGATAATCTTTGGAAAATGGAGCCTGTGCGGATCCATAGAACGGAAGACCTACCCCGGCCTCTCCCAAATAATCCCACGCTGTCCACATAAAATCACCAACCAGATAAGGACTCTCTTTCACCCGTTTCCAGTTGCTTCCGATTTTGCATGGAAAAGTTTCTGAGCTAAGCATTACTCTGCCTGGAACCATCTCATGTGTTTTTTCATACCACAGCTCTCCGTAGTTATATCCCACAATATCCACATGACGGAATACATCCTTTAAAAGTTCTTCCTGATTTTCTGCCGTGATGGATGCCATGATCTTAGGAAGCAGTGTCAATACGTTATTTACATCCTGACTGCCAACCGTCTTTTCTTCAGCTTCCTTTTTTTCTTCCTCACTCATGGCCGTCTCTGCCGCTTTCTGTTCCGCCATCTTTTTAGCCATAACTGACAACAATACATTGTTCGCAATCGTCGTTGGCCTTGTCGCATCCAATGACTTAAAGGTTCCTGCGATTGCCTGGCATATAATTGCTCCATGTGGAAGCCCGGTATCGGTAATCTCATTTCCAACGCAATACATAATTACGGACGGATGACTATAGTCTTTCTTTACCAACGCCTCTACATCTTTTTTCCATTCTGCATCAAAATATTTTGCATAATCATAAGTTGTCTGAGGCAATTTCCACTGATCAAAGGTTTCATCCAGTACATACATTCCTACTTCATCACAAATATCCAGGAATAATTTCCCCGCAGGATTGTGGGAATAACGAATTGCATTATATCCAAGTTCTTTCAGTTTCTTTACACGACGATACTCCGCTTTATAGACAGAGCAAGCTCCCAACGGTCCATTATCATGATGAATACAACCACCCTTCAGTTTTACAGTATTGCCGTTTACCTGAAATCCTTTTTCTGCATCCCACGCAAGACTTCGGATACCAAAACGGATTTCCGACTCATCAATAACTGCATCCTGTTTCATCAATCTGGCTTTTAAAATGTAAAGATTTGGCTCTTTTGCATCCCAGAGTTTTGCCTCCGTAATCTCCGTCTGAAAATCTGCACCACATCCCTCTGCTATCTTTTTACCATCCAGGAACACTTCACAGACAATCTCTGTACCTTCATCTGCAGTGGTCTCTGTCTCAACACGAATCACTGCAGGATCTACTGATAATGTGGTGACACGTATACCATCAGGCACGATGTGCTCTCTGTTTCCTACATAAAGATTTACATCCCTGTAAATACCGCTCCCCGAATACCAACGGGAATTCGGCGTCATGGAATTGTCAACAATCACACGCAGTTCATTTTCTTCACCGATACGAAGATGCTCTGTCAGATCCACATAAAAGTTCGTATAACCGTATACCCAGCCACCGATTACTTTCTCATTCAACAGTACCGTTGAATTCATGTAGACACCTTCAAACTCTGCAATAATTATCTTGCCTTTATACGCCTCTTCTCCGTAAATAGACTTTACGTAGTTGTACTTTCCGCCCGGATAGAATCCTGAGGCATTGCCGTTTTCCAGATCAGGAACCCGTTCTTCTTCAATCATGGCATCATGAGGCAGATTAATCCGTCTCTTTTCATTTTCATAACCATCTTTCCAGAAGTACCAGTTCTGATTCAGTTTCTGTTTTTTCATGGTCTTTCGCTCCTTTTCATTATTTTAAAACTATTGTATTTCATACTTTTTAGCAGAACAATGACAGGAACCGCTTTCCGGCAGTTATTTTGTAACATATTACGACTTTATCCTTTTCCACAAACTCTATATGTAACAAAAGAATAACATATTACGACTATTTTTATTTTCTTTGTATCATATACCGTCTTACAAGTTTATCTCTTCTTCATTCTGTGCTAGAATAAAACAAAAAAGTACGAAATAAATCAACCTGTGAATTCATTGACCTCCTGTACATGGCTTTTCACACTCTCATCACTTTTATTTTTCACATGAATCTTTCATAGTGATTTTTACTTTATATGTTTTCTTTTCTCCCGGATTTAAGAATTTCAGCATTCCTGTCTTTCTCATCACATCACGTCCGTCCGGGTAGCAGTTGCCGCATTCCAGACCGAGCACATAATCTCTGATTCCCATCATCTTCCATTCCACAAACCCGTCCAGTTCCGTTGCGTCAAAAGAAATGTTCAGCCCGATTCCCAGTTTCGGCTGAAAGATAGAAGCTCTTCCTTCTTCTCCTTCAAACTTATGATAATAACAGCGTTCCTGATATCCAACTGTCGGTTTCTCCATATGCATCCAGTTTTCTATATCCTCTGCCGCATGATTGTCTCTTGGCAGTACCTCCACCGCCGGTATTTTCACAATGCTGTCTTCGTCCAGCAATGGATATCCCATATTCATGTGGTACAAAATCTCAACAGGCTCTATTTTATCTCCTGTATTGCAGATCGTATCACAGATTTCAAAACTGTTTTCCTCAGTAGAAACCCGAATCTCACGCTCCATCCGGAGTTTTCTGCCAAAAATGGTCTCATCTTTTACTACGGTATGAATAACAAGACCGGCTTCGTCTTCGGTCCAGTAGGCCTGCTCACAGGGCTGATTACCGATAGAACCATGGAGTGGAAGTTCTTCTCCTTCATCCATGCATGGAGAGCCCACCGCCTGTAGTCCGCAGGTGGTAAGAAAACCAGCCGTAAAGGTCTTCAGCCAGTTTGCTCCGATACTGTCATAATAAGCCGGTGCTGCATATCCGCAAGGAGACAGGTAGCTCATATTGATTCCCTTAAAACGCAATCTGGTAATATCACCGCATCTGTCAGGCGAAACAGTGAGCATAAGCCCCTTTCCATTATTCACTTCAAAGAGACGCATACCGTCACCTTTTCCTCCTACAAGACGATGTTCTTCTACTCCATACAACTGTGTGTCATGTCCTATATATGGATTCATTTTCTCTTAACCTTTCCCAGACAGCCTGTACCACTACATCAGTGATCTGACTGCCTGATATACATTTTGATATTTTTCATAGATTCTCATATACTTTTCATGCATTGCCGATCTTGGTTCATAAGTTTTCATTTCTTGCACCATATGAACTGCGGCATCCTGCAGATCATGAAAAAGTCCTATCGCAATTCCAGTAAGCATAGCACTTCCTACCGTTCCCGCATCTACAGTTTTCAATGCAACCATAGGCACATTCAGCATATCTGCCTTCATCTGCATCCATTCTTCAGAATGAGCTCCACCGCCGGTGGCGTGGATTTTTTCAAACCGGATTCCTGAGCCCTGAAGTGCCTGCATATTCAGATACATTTCATAGACCACGCCTTCCATACAACCGCGGTAAATATCAGCTGTCGTCGTTGCCGTTGTAAGCCCCAGAACAGCCCCTTTGGAACCGGTATCCATATAGGGGGTTGCAGCGCCTGCAAAATGAGGCAGTACCAGAAGCCCGCTTGGAATCTGTCCTTTCTGAGACGCATAAGCCTGTTCCAGATACTCATTGACAGAAATCCCCTGTTCTTTCGCCAACTCCATTTCTTTTTTTGCCAGTGTCTCCGTACACCACTGCATCAGGGCTCCCCCAGTGTAGGAAAATGCATATGCCACATATTTTCCCGGTATTACGTAAGGCACTACGGAAAAATATCCCTGATACATCACGTTGATGTCCGGTATCTGATCGTACACCGGAGTAAGGCATTCTACTGTTCCTGCCCCATCCACGGCTACAGAGCCGTCAAAAGCACCTGCTCCTACAGCTGCTGATACCTGATCGTGACTCACAGAAACTACTTTTGTATCCCGGCCAAGTCCCGTCTTCTGTACTGCTGCCAGACTGACCGTCCCGGCAACAGTTCCGGTCGGTACCGGCTTTGCCATCAGCCCCATATCAATTCCTGCCGCCTCAAATATTTCTCGACTCCAGCAGAGGTTTCGAATATCAAATGCCATCGTTCTGGTGGCAAGGGAATAATCAATCTGTGCATTTCCCGTCAGATGATAGACCACATAATCTTCCATCAAAAAAATCTTACAGGCAGAAGAATATACCTCCGGCTGATTCTTCTTGATCCACATAATTTTGGAAATGCTGTACATTTCATGCGGACGGAGACCGGTAATATTCGCAATCTCCCGTTCTCCAAGTTTTTCAACCAGTTCCCGGCATTCTTCCTTTCCTCGCGGATCCGTATAGAGCATGGCCGGATGAAGCGGTTCTCCCGCCTCATCCACACAGACAAAAGTTTCTCCAAAGCTGGTAACACCGATTCCTGCAATATCAGGATACTTTTTTGCCATCTCATGAATACATGCATATACGCCTTCCATGATTACTGATACATCCACCTCATGTCCGCCTACAGCACGTTTCACCGGATAATCACGATATGCTTTATCCAGATATATCCCTTGTTCATCAAAAACAGTACATTTACAGCCGGTTGTTCCTATATCCAATCCCACAATTTTCATAGTCATTCCCTCATTAATCAATGTCAACCCACTCGTATCCGAGATATGTCGTAAATGCCTCTTTTAAGATTTCTTTCATATGCCCTACACCTACGCAGGTGTGATGCTTAAAGCCGCCTTTAGCCAGTTTAATCATTTTATCCTGCATGTTATCGATGGCGCAAACTCCTGCGCATCCGAAATATGCCTCTTCGATTGGGTCATCGGTGAATTCTGCTTCGCTGGCATACATAACCACCTTCCCATCTACGGTTAAGCAGTTGGAAATAGTAGTTTTCATTGGGCGAATGCGTCCTTCATTGGTTCCCCATCCGGATCCCGGATCACCTTTTGCAAACATCTTATGCTCGGTAACCGTTCCTTTTTCCGTCATGAGACTCTGTGCAGTCGATCCACAGTGGAACAGGATTACCTTGTTCTCATCATCTCCGTAGTTATTGTTCCAGTCAAGGACAGCAGTAGGCTGCTCGCTGGCGAGTGCCATTGCCCTCATGGATATAGCAGAAGTCAGGTCAATTTCACATGAGGTCACGATACCGCGATCATTCAACTCAGAAAGGAGTACACATGGACATACACGAAGGATTGTTTCCATCTCATTCCAGCAGCGAATTGCCAAAGCATCCAGATGATACTCTTCCACATACTCGTCAATGACAACAGAAATTTTAGCCAGAGTATTTTTGTTCTCCTCCGGAACCTTACTAAAATCACTATATTTCATAAGGCTTTCCTTCTTAGCAGCTACAGCAGCATCCTCATCAGATTTTGCATTTACTTTAAATACAAGCTCTGAAAGATCAAAGGACTCTACGGTAATGCCGTTTTTCTGTAAACCAATCTCATCAAACCTGGTTGTCTTGAAAGCAGTGGTTCTTGCACCAATACAGCCGATGGTAAATCTCTTCATTCCGTTTACGACACGGCAGATTGCAGCAAAGTCTCTTAAATTCTCCTGAAATTTATCAGAAAGTGGATGAACTACATGCGGTTTCAATACAGTGAATGGTACGTGATACTGGGTAAACACATCTGTAACTGAGAATTTTCCGCAGAATGCGTCTCTACGGTGTGCAAAATCCATCTTGCCAATCTCATCCGGATATGCCTGCATCAGAATTGGAACTCCTGCATCCTGAAGTGCTGTAATGGCACCATTTTCATCTGCAAAGATTGGCATGGAAAAAATAACGCCATCGTACTCTCCTTCATGTTCTTTTAACCATTTAGCATAGAGGCGTCCTTCATCCCTTGTCTCAATCCCGCCAAATCTGGTCAGTTCCGCATCCATGGCAATGTAATCATACCCCGCATCTGTCACAGCCTTGATCATATCTTCTCTTGCTCCGTAAATCAGTTCTCCCGGCATAAATCCACGGTTACAAAATGCCAGTGCAAATGTCATCTTTTTACTCATTTTCGCTTCTCCTTTTTTTCTTAATCTAATAGTGCAAACATTTTCATTGCTGCTTTTACATTTTCTTTCATTGCATCCCTTGCCGCCATGGACGCAGAAGAGAAAAACATTGGTTCTCCTTCTTTTACGCTGTTTACATATTCTGCCACCGCATTTCCGCCGGATTTATCCATATATGTAAAATAATTCACCTTTCTTACCCCCGCATGGATTGCTTTGAAATAATCTTCTTTGCTCACACCTGAGCCGCCATGCATGACAACCGGAATGTCGCCTGTAAGACTTCTCACATTCTTCACAACTTCAAAATCCAACTTCGGCTGTGTCAGGTATATTCCATGTGTTGTACCAAAAGAACAGGCAAGGGCATCAATTCCCGTCTCTTCTACAAATATTTTCGCCTGATGTGGGTCTGTATAGATCTTAGTATCATCGTTCTCACCACTGTCATCCCCGGCACCGGACTCTCTTCTTCCCATAGAACCAAGCTCTGCTTCTACCGAAGCCCCTGTCTTTGCTGCCATGGCAACTGCTTTTTTTGTATTCTCCAGGTTTTCTTCATAGGAAAGTGTTGAGCCATCATACATAATTGCTGTAAATCCTATATCGAGTGCCTGCTGCAAATATTCCAGGGTCTCACCATGATCCAGATGGACGCATACCGGAACTTTAGATTTTTCCGCCGCATTTACCATAATTGGTCCAATCACAGCAAGTGGGATCCACGGTTCGTGACACTGTGCGAACTGAATGATAACCGGCAGATCCAGTTCTTCCGCCGCTTCAATCACTGCCTGAAGTGCCTCAAGATTTGGTGTATTAAAGGAGCCAACAGCTATCTTTTTTTCCTCGGCAATCTTCATTACGTCGTTTAATGTTGCTAACATATTCGTTATCCTCCTTATCTTCTTTCTGTTATAAATACTATCCTTCTTTTTTCCTTTTTTATATAGAATCATGTTCTTTTTACTTTGAATTTGTTCGCAGATATGTTAAAATTTATGGATGGGACAGGGGACAGGTTTGTGTCCGGAATTACTTCCGTAATTCCGGACACAAACCTGTCCCCTGTCCCATTGCAGTTATTTTTCATATAAGAATTTTTCTGGCAATACAACATGAAATCCTTTTGCAAGATCTCTGAAATTCTGTGGAGTAATTGTCTGCAACTTGTCTGATCTCATAGACAGCATTTTCACAAGAATCTCTGCGGATTTCTCTACGGTATGCATCAGTCCAAATGTCAAATCAAAGTCTTCCCCAGAACAGAACATTCCGTGATGTGCCCAGATTGCTACATCATACTTCTTCATCAGTTCACTGGTTGCTACCGCAATATCACGTCCTCCCGGAACCATCCATCCTACTACTCCGATTCCGGATGGAAATACAACCGGGCATTCTGTTGCCATTTCCCATAATTCTCTTGTAAACACTTCATCCGTTAACGGAAGAACAAAAGTCAACGCGATAACATTTGTTGTATGTGCATGATAGATTACTCTGTGAGTACCGCCCGATGCTCTCTTTTTCACTTCATGATTCATCAGGTGGCTTGGCAGTTCGCTTGTCGGTCTTCCTCCATTTACCAGCCCCCAGCAGATTCTGTAGTTCTCGCCTTTTTCATCCAGCTCGATAATACAGATGCTGTCTTCCGGATCCAGAATAACGTTACGGAAATATTTTCCGCTTCCTGTTACCATGAAGAATTCTCCTGCCAGATCTGGCACAGATGTACCGATCTCTTTCCATTCGCCGTCGAAGCTTAAATATTCCTTTACTTCTGCCACTTCTTCCTCTTTCATACGATAGGAAAGGTTTCCGCCATTTCTCTCATGCCATCCCTGTTCCCATCCATCATTACACATACGGATAAATCCCTGTACAAATTTTACATCTACAATACTCATGATTTTCTTCTCCTTCCAGAACATATTCTTATTTTGATTAATTTCTCTTACTGAGGACTTCTGTTTCGTATTTTTCCACTTCTTCAAACCAGCCTTCTGCCGCTACACCGCATCTTCTGCAATACTCTTCCCAGATATCGCCGATTGGAAGTGTCTTTACTTCTTCCTGCATTACCATCTTTTTGGACATCTGATTGGTATCCTGAAGTTCCTTTAACATTTCATTCGGAGTACAAAGTGCACTTAAGAGTGCTTTCTGGAAGCTTCTGAATCCAGTCACCCATGCAGAAATACGGTTGATGGATGCATCAAAATAATCCAGTGCGATATAAGTACGTTCGATACCACCTTCGCAGCGAACGATTTCTTTTGCAATCTCTTTTGTCTCATCGTCAAAAAGAACCACATGATCGGAATCCCAGCGGATCGGACGTGTAACGTGCAGTGCGATTTCCGGGAAAAATGTCAATAATGCCGAAATCTTATCAGAAACGACTTCCGTCGGATGATAGTGTCCGTTGTCCATAAGCGGCAGGCATTTGTCAATGTTTGCTGCTGCATAGCTCAGCGAGAACTCTGCAGAACCTACTGTATAAGCCTCAACTCCGATACCAAATACTTTGGATTCCACACATGGTTTTACCATCTTTGGATCATATGGCTCTGAAAGGATTGCATCAATAGATTCTTTATAGCGGACTCTCGGTCCCATACGGTCAGCAGGAACATCCTTGTATCCATCCCCCGTCCAGATATTCATAACACAAGGAACTCCTGTCTGCTCTGCAAAATAAGAAGAGATACGGATACATGCCTTTCCATGCTCAATCCAGAATTTTCTTGTTTCTTCATCCGGACTTGAAAGTGTCAGACCATCTTTTACTCGGTCGTGCGAGAAAAATGTTGGATTAAAGTCTAATCCCATTCCCCTCTCTTTTGCAAAATCAACCCATTTCTGGAAATGTTTTGGCTCCAATTTATCACGGTCTGCAAACTCACCATCCTCAAAAATCGCATAGCATGCATGTACATTAATTTTTTTCTTTCCCGGCATCAGGCTCATCGCCTTATCCATATCTGCCAGAAGTTCTTCCGGTGTTCTTGCTCTTCCCGGATAGTCTCCTGTCGTCTGAATTCCTCCGGTAAGAGGTCCTTCGTGATCAAATCCAATGACATCATCTCCCTGCCAGCAGTGCAGCGAAACAGGGATATTCATACATTTTTCAATTGCCGCTTCTGTGTCTACACCAAGTCTTGCATAAATTTCTCTTGCTGATTCATAGCGTGTTACCATAATCTTTCTCCTTTATCATTCTATTTTCTTTTTTGTCTATTCTTTCATTCATCTTCCTGCAATTGAGGTTCATAGATTTTTACATCAAAGGATTCCCGTACACATTTTCTTGCTTCAAAAAGATTTTTGAATTTTCCGTCCCGGATCATCTGTGCCATGATATTTCCAATGGCTGTCGCTTCTCCCGGTCCTGCATACACCGTTTTCTTTGTTGCATTAGCAGTTAACTGGTTCAGATAAGCCGCGTTTGAACCTCCGCCGATGATATAGATTTCACCGTATTCCTTATGTGTATTCGCTTCAATTTCATGTACAGTTCTTCCATAACACTCAGCCAGGCTCTGGTAGATGACTGCCGCTATCTCTCCGACTGACTCCGGTACTTTCTGATCCGTATCTGCACAATAGTCCTTAATTGCCTGGATCATACTATCCGGTGCCAGAAACACTTCATGATTCACATCTACTCTTGACGGGAAGGATTTGCATGTTTCTGCCATCTCACATAGTTCTGCAAAAGAATAGCTGTCATTCAGTTCATGTCGTACTGATTGGATCATCCAAAGCCCCATAATATTTTTCAGATAACGAAATCTGTAATCATATCCGCCTTCATTGGTGAAATTCGCTCTTCGGCTGTCTTCTGTACAGATTGCATCCACGACTTCAGTTCCCATCAATGACCATGTACCGGAACTGATATATAACCCTTCTCCTTCTGCCTTCGGCATTGCCATCACTGCGGATGCTGTATCATGACTTGCACAAAGTACAACTGTCAGATCATATCCGATCTCATTTTGAATGTCTTCCTTAAGATTTCCCACAATTGTCCCCGGCACGGACAATGGAAGGAATATCTCTGAAGGATATCCCAGATTTTTAATCAAGGATTCATCCCATTGGTTATAAAATGGACTCACCAACTGTGTCGAAGTGCCATTTGTATACTCTGACATCTTATTGCCGGTCAGTAAGAACTGAAAATAATCCGGCAGCATAAGGAACGTCTTTGCCTTTTCTAGAAGTTCCGGTGTGTTTTGCTTTACAGCCATAAGCTGGTAAATGGTGTTAAAGATCTGCTTCTGAATTCCTGTCTTATGATATAATTCCGGTTCCTGAATTCTCTTATATACTTCTGCATCCATTCCGGTTGTTCTGCTGTCCCGATAGCCGTATGTGTCCCCAAGTACCTGATCCTTTTCGTCCAGCAGTACATAATCGACTGCCCATGTGTCAATGGACATACTCGCAGGGATTTTACCTATTTCTTTACATTTCTTCATACCAGCCACGATTTCAGAAAACAATCTCTGAATGTCCCATAGTCTTTTACCATCCTGATTGGTCATACCATTTTCAAAACGATAGATCTCTTCCAGAATCATTCTTCCATTTTCAATATGCCCAAGAATGTGCCGTCCACTGGAAGCTCCGATGTCAACTGCTAAATAATATGTCTGCATCACAGTTTCTCCTTTCTCTTCCCCTTTCTTTTAAGACAAATATATCAAAAACCGACTTACAGTTTTAGATTCTGGTTTGACCAAAAAACTGTCCTTATTTTCCATTTTCGTAAAAATCCTATAAAAAAAAGAATAAACAAAATCGACATCTATCGTCCACTTTGTTTATTCTTATTAGTTTTAAATCCTTATGTT
>JAUNPJ010000105.1 GCA_030536755.1 Eubacteriales bacterium
AAGATGATTTTTCATGGATTTTGGCTCGTATCTGTGAGGGTACTGAACAGATACACTAATTTTTAAAACTATGAATCGGTGCCGGAATTCTTCCGCCGCGTGCCACAAATTTCTCACAGGAGAATTTGTTGACCGGCATAACCGGTGCATGTCCAAGAAGTCCGCCGAATTCTACGGTATCTCCTACATCTTTGCCGATAACAGGAATCACACGTACGGCTGTTGTTTTCTGGTTTACCATACCAAGTGCCGCCTCATCTGCAATGATACCGGAAATGGTACTTGCCGGAGTGTCTCCCGGAATCGCAATCATATCAAGACCTACGGAGCAGACACAAGTCATTGCTTCCATCTTCTCTAAGGTCAGTGCACCTGCCTCTACGGCATTGATCATGCCCTGGTCCTCGCTGACAGGAATAAATGCGCCGCTGAGTCCGCCGACTGCTGAGGAAGCCATAACGCCGCCCTTCTTTACCTGATCGTTCAAAAGAGCAAGTGCCGCTGTTGTTCCCGGCGCACCTGCATACTCCAGTCCAATCTCTTCCAGAATCTCAGCCACGCTGTCGCCGATTGCCGGTGTTGGCGCAAGTGACAGGTCAATGATACCGAACGGTACGTTCAGACGTTTGGATGCCTCCTGTGCAACAAGCTGACCGACACGGGTCACTTTAAATGCTGTTTTCTTGATTGTCTCACAGAGTGTCTCAAAATCAGCGCCTCTTACAGATTCCAGAGCAGTCTTTACAACGCCAGGTCCGCTGACACCGACATTGATAATGTTGTCAGCTTCTGTGACGCCGTGAAACGCACCTGCCATAAACGGATTGTCATCTGGTGCATTGCAGAATACCACCAGTTTTGCACATCCGAGAGAGTCATTTTTCTTTGTAGCTTCTGCTGTCTCAAGAATCACCTCTCCCATCAGCTTCACTGCATCCATATTGATACCAGTCTTTGTGGAACCTACATTGACAGAACTGCAGACACGGTCGGTACACGCCAGAGCCTTTGGGATGGAACGGATCAGATTTTCTTCTGCCGGTGTCATACCCTTGGATACAAGTGCAGAATAACCGCCGATAAAGTTTACACCAACCTCTTTGGCTGCTTTGTCGAGTGTCTGTGCCAGTGTTACAAAATCATCCGGTGTTTTGCAGGCAGCTCCGCCGATCAGAGCAATCGGAGTAACGGAAATTCGTTTGTTCACAATCGGAATTCCATATTCCAATTCAATTTCCTTACCTACACTGACCAGATTTTTGGCCTTCTGGGTGATTTTCTCGTATACCTTACGATTGACTTCCTCAAGATCGGCATCAATACAATCCAGCAGGCTGATACCCATCGTAATCGTACGCACATCCAGGTTTTCCTGCTCAATCATTTTATTTGTTTCATTTACTTCATATATATTAATCATAATTTTCTCCCTTAGATACGATGCATTTTTGTGAAAATATCTTCGTGCTGGCAGCGGATGATCACACCGATTTCCTCACCAATCTGTGCCAGTTCCTGTGACAGCTCACCGATTTGTTTGGAAGAAGCGGCAGTATCAGTCACCATCATCATGTTAAAGTAGCCATCAACGATTGTCTGAGAGATATCCAGAATATTTACTTCGTTGCTGGCCAGATAGGTACATACCTTTGCGATGATTCCAACCGTGTCTTTTCCTACCACCGTAATAATTGTTTTTTTCATAATTTCCTCCTTGTGAGATGCTTCTCTTATGCATCTTTTTTGTTTTTATAATCAGATCAGAATTAATTCTGATGCTGTTTCCCTGTGTGCAACTCGAATTTCAAAATCACTGGACTTATAAGGGTTGTCACCCATCGTTACCTCGGAACATACCGTCTCATAAGCCAGCTTTTCATAATTATTTTCTTTGCTGAGGTGTCCGAGGAGGACCGCCTTTAGATTGTCATGCAGAAGGCGGCACAAAAGCCTTCCCGCATTTTCGTTGGACAAGTGCCCGCGGTCTCCGAGAATCCTCTGTTTCAAATAATACGGATAGCCCCCGACCTGAAGCATATGTACATCATGGTTGGCCTCCAAAAGAATGGCATCAAGTCCCTGCAGACGCTCCACGGTATACTCATCATAATGTCCCAGATCCGTAGCAATTCCTACGGATTTCTCTCCGCATTCAAAACGATAACCAACCGGATCCGCCGCATCATGTGCAATCGAAAAAGGCTTTACTGTCATATCCTGAATCTGAAAATCCTCATCGGCCTGAATCTCATGAAACAGTCCCTCCGGCATTTTTCCCAGAGAAGACATGGTACTCATCGCATTTATGGTGCCTTCCGTAGCATAAATCGGAAGTTTATACCTTCTTGCCAGAACTCCAAGACCTTTGATATGATCGGAGTGTTCGTGCGTGATCAAAATTCCATCCATCTCTGCGGGAGAACGGTCAATGGAATGAAGCCCTGCTTCCACCTTTTTCCCGCTGATCCCGACATCCACGAGGACTCCGGCGCGATCCGTACCCACAAAAACACAATTGCCGCTGCTCCCGCTGGCAATACTACATAATTCCATACATGTTTATCCTCTTATCTATCTGTTCATATGTCTGATTCAAGTCTCCGTTATTCTCCACCACATAGCGGCAGCGTTCACGGAAGATACCGTCTTCAAGCTGATTTTCGAGAATTTCTGTTATTTTTTCATCCGAATATCCTCTGTCAGCCTTCAGCCGTGCTCTTCTGACTTCATCATTCACATAAATATACCACAAATCGTCGCAAATTGCATCATAATGTTCTTCCAAAAGCAATGCAGCCTCCATGGCAAAAAGAGCACAGCCTTCCTGGCGCTTTTTTTTCACCATATCCAGGATGTACTGCTTGACAGCCGGATGAATGATGTTATTTAATTTCAAAAGAAGTCTTCGGTTGGAAAACACAATTCCCCCGAGTTTTTTGCGGTCAATCTCCCCATTTTCTGCCAGTATTCCTTCTCCAAACTGCTTTAAAATCGCATCATAACAGATCTGACCTTTTTTCATCAGCAGATGGCCGACCTGATCTGCCTGAATCGTATAAGCACCGTATTGCTCCCGCAATCTGTTCATGATTGTACTTTTTCCGGCGCCCACTGCACCGGTAATTCCAAGAATAATCATTTTTCCTCCACTATTTCGCTTCATACCAGTTCTGTCCGGTGTGCACATCCACCTCAAGAGATACTTCCAGATGGGCTGCCGCCTTCATTTCTTCCTCCAGAATCTGCCGTACCTGCTCAATTTCTTCGTTTTTCGTCTCAATCAGCAGTTCGTCATGCACCTGCAAAATCAGTCTGGACTGTAATTTTTCCTCCTCCAGACGTTTCTGGACGCGATTCATCGCAATCTTGATAATGTCCGCCGCTGTCCCCTGAATCGGGGAATTCATGGCAATACGCTCTCCGAAAGAACGCTGCATAAAATTGCTCGATTTCAGTTCCGGAACAGGACGTCTTCTGCCAAACATCGTTGTCACATAGCCCTGTTCTTTGCCCTGACTCACGAGTCCGTCCAAAAACCCTTTGATTTTCGGATAGGTATCAAAATAGGACTGAATATACTGAGCAGCTTCTTTTCTTGTGATACTCAGATCCTGGCTCAGGCCAAACGAGCTGATGCCGTAAACAATTCCGAAGTTTACTGCTTTCGCATTGCGTCTCTGCAGGTCTGTTACTTCCTCAAACGGAATATGGAATACCTGGGACGCTGTCATTCTGTGAATATCCTGCGCCTCACGGTATGCCTGAATCAGATTCTCATCTCCCGACATATGTGCCAGCACACGAAGCTCAATCTGAGAATAATCGGCGTCCATAAACACATAGCCCTCTTCCGGAACAAATACCTTACGGATGAGTCTTCCAAGTTCCATTCGAATCGGAATATTCTGCAGATTCGGTTCTGTACTGCTGATTCGTCCTGTCGCTGTAATCGTCTGATTGAAATGAGAATGAATCCTTCCATCCTCTCCAATATAATTCACAAGCCCGTCGGCATACGTGGATTTTAATTTGGCAAGCTGGCGATATTCTAAAATATCACGCACGATCTGATGCTCCGGTGCGAGTTTCTCCAGCACATCGGCTGCTGTCGAATACCCCGTTTTTGTCTTTTTTCCTCCCGGAAGCTGCATTTTCTCAAAAAGGATCACGCCAAGCTGTTTGGGAGAATTGATGTTGAATGTTTCTCCTGCCTGCTGATAAATCTGGCCTTCCAGTTCCTGCAGACGCACCTGAAGACGTGATGAGTATTCCCGCAGTTCCTCTGCTTCTGCACGGATTCCCCAGGACTCCATACTGTGCAGCGTAAATATAAGCGGCATCTCAATCTCTGTAAAGACAGAAAGCATTCCGTCACGCTTTAAGGCCTCCAGAAGCGGTTCTCTCACTGCCCGCGCCACATAAGCCATCAAACAGAGAATATGCATCGTCTCCTGCGTTTTTTCCTGTATACCTTTTAACAAACTGAGTTTTCCAAGTGTTTCCTCCTGAGACGCAATCATCAGATTCAGGTATTCTTTTGCCAGTTCGTCATAAAGATAAGAGGATTTCAAAGGATTCATCAAATACGCCGCCACGGATGCATCAAATGCGGACTGTTCCGACGGTATTTCTATATAATTCAGCAATTCTTTGATATCAAGAGCAGCAATCGTTACATGGACAGTCAGATCCTTCAGTCTTCCCTGCAGATAATCTGACGTGATAAATCCTTCTGCCGGAATATATGCGGTCTGCTCTTCTGAGAGAGAAACGGCTGCTCCAAGAACTGTCTTTCCCTCTGTCAGAAGCTGAATTCCGATGCAGGACTGCTGCTGTGCCTTCGTCAAAAATGTCTCTGCTTCATTAAAATCCTCAATCACACAGAAGGTTTCTTCAAACGCATTCGTCTCTCCTGTACAGTCAAATCGACCCAGCAGGTTTTTAAATTCCAGACGGCGAAAATATTCATAAGCCTCCTGTGTATAAATATTTCCAAGTTCGGCAGAATCCTTCCGGAGCGAAACATCCGGAGCATGCACATTGATGGCAGCCAGTTTCTTGCTCATCACTGCCAGATCATAGTGTTCCCGAAGAGATTCCCGTGCCTTATTCGGTTTGATTTCCTCCAGGTGCGCATAAGCATTCTCAATCGAACCAAACTGAGCAATGATTTTCGTTGCTGTTTTCTCACCTACCCCCGGAATCCCCGGAATATTATCGGAAGGATCTCCCATCAATGCTTTTACGTCAATAAACTCCGTTGGTGTTACCTGATAAGCCTCTTTTACGTCCTCTTCCAGATAATCTTCGATCGTGGTCTGTCCGCCTTTTGTCTTCGGAATACGGATTTTGACATGTTTTGTGGCAAGCTGCAGCAAATCCCGGTCACCTGACAGAATGGTCACATCCATTCCTTTTTCTTCTCCTTCTCTCGAGAGCGTTCCCAGAATATCATCGGCCTCATACCCTTCCTTTGTGATCACAGGGATTCCCATGGCAGCGAGCACTTCCTTCATAACCGGAATCTGCTCCCGCAGTTCCTCCGGCATCGGTTTTCTGGTTCCCTTGTATCCTTCATACATTTTATGGCGAAATGTAGGAGCAGCCAGGTCAAAAGCCACTGCCAGATAACCAGCCTGCTCTTCCTCCAGAATTTTAAACAGAATCGTCAAAAATCCATACACCGCATTCGTGTGCAGTCCGTCAGAATTCGTCAGATTCGGCAATCCGTAAAAAGCACGGTTCATAATACTGTGTCCATCAATCAGCAATAGTTTTTCTTTCATAATTCTCCTTCTATTACAGCAAAATAATTCCAAGCATTTGCAGAAGTTCCAGAAGCACAATCGAACCGGTAATCAGAATCAATGAGACCAGTATCGTTTCCTCAATCCGATAACGGCGCACCTGTCGTTTGCGTTTTTTCATATCCTCATGCAGCAATTTGCTCATGTTAAAAGAGCCGTCTTTGTCATTATCCAGACGTTTCATGGCATAATACACAATAAAGTATGTCTCCAGCTCATCATAGCAGGAGGGACAACTCTCGACATGCTTCAAAAACTGTTCCAGCTGTTCTATTGTCATTTTTTTCTCAATATAAGAATTTATCAAACTCTGTGCTGTTCTGCAATCCATCTTTGTTTTCCTCTTCTCAAGAATGCCTGTAAAATCGTTACTGTTCACTTCGTTCACAGTAACTTAGCCAAAATTCATTCCAGATTGCCTTCGGCAATGGAATTTTGGCTTGTATGTCTCGGGATTTTGGCATATTCATGCCAAAACACCTCGCGGGATAGTGCCGTGTGAACAGCAACGTAAAATCTTTCTCTATTATAAATGCATAGACCTTTAAAAGCAAGGTGTGTTATAATCACTTTTATACATTTCAATGAAGGAGGCGTATGATGAAATCTTTTTTCTACACACATAAAGCACAGTATTACGAAACAGATCAGATGGGGATTATCCATCATTCCAACTATATCCGCTGGTTTGAGGAGGCCAGAGTCGACTTTTTTGACAAGATTGGCTGTTCCTACAAATCCATTGAGGATATGGGCATCATCAGCCCTGTCCTGGAAGTACAGGCAAAATATCACTCCATGGTTCACTTTAACGATACAGTAAAGATTGAGACTTCGATTGAAAGCTTCAACGGCATCAAACTGACCATGCATTATTCCATCACAGATGCACAGACAGGGGAACTTCGCACGGATGGAATCAGCCGTCACTGTTTCATGAGCAAAGACGGGAAATTAATATCTCTGAAGCGCTCTTATCCGGACTTTTATGAGAAGATGATGCAGCAGCTTTAATCTGAGAGCAAAAAAAACTGATAAAATTGTAAAAAAATGCTTGCACAATTCCAAACAATATGATAATATATTTTTTGTTCGGTAGGACATGCCGGCGTGTCGGAATTGGCAGACGAGGCAGACTCAAAATCTGTTGGCGGCAACGTCGTGCGGGTTCAAGTCCCGCCGCCGGCATTATTTTATATGTTCGCATAAGTTTAAGAGCGTACAAAACGTTGATTTTTCAGTGTTTTTACGCTCTTTTAATTTCACAAAAATACCTTTTTCATTTTCATAAGGAAGATTATATAATCCCTCAAATTTTTAGGATAAGAAAATACTAGATTTATTTTTGGACAAAAAGGCTGATAAAATCAGATACTAAGTTACTGTTCACTCCGTTCACAGTAACTTAGCCAAAATTCATTCCAGATTGCCTTCGGCAATGGAATTTTGGCTTGTATGTCTCGGGATTTTGGCATATTCATGCCAAAACACCTTGCGGGATAGTGCCGTGTGAACAGTAACGATACTACGAAAGTAATTCATATATTTACATAACCAAACTTGTTAAATAGATAGATTCATGATAAAATCGATGTATATCTGTTATACCTAATTATAAGCAAAAGTTCAAATATCCATACTGATTGTACGAATGGGAAAGTTGCGCATTTAATTGAAATTTTTACAAAATGGGGGTATAAGAATGAAAAAAAGTGTAAAAAAGCAATGGTTTCTTCTACTATGTATAGCATTATTGTTTATGATACCTGTAAATGTGCAGGCAGCATCTCCAAGTAAGGGGACAGTGAAAAAGCTTTATAATGAATTACTTAAGAAAAATACATCCTATACTTGGTTTAGAACATTGGATATTAACCAAGATGGCGTAAAAGAGCTTGTGGTCAGCAAAAATGGCGCAACCTATAACCAAGATCAATATTTTATTTATACAGTAAAAAATAATTCTGTAGTGTATATTGGTAAGATATTCGAATCAACACGTTTTGGTGACCCCAACAAGAAAAAAGCAATTTATTATAATAAAAAACTAAAATCTGTACGTCAGGTAGGTACAGGAACATATTCTGTTACTTTCTGGCTGTATAAGATTAATAAATATAAGTTGCAGGAACGCTTGTGCTGTGGTGGGATATATAACCGCTATAGTGTTTTTTATAAGTCTTCTTACGGAAAAAAAGCATCATATATAACAGAAAAAGAACTTAATAATTTTTGTGAAACATACTTTAAAAAAGGATGTACTCAATATGTACTATACAAAAATACATCTGCAAACAGATCTGCAAAATTATGATACTTAGCTCAACTTTCCCATATCATTTTTATAATATAGAAAAATTGTTTTTTCTGTGATTTAGATCTAATGCAACTCGTCAGTAAATTGTATTTACAATGATCTTACTTATTGCATGGATTATTACGATCCTGATTTTCCTGTCACCATCTTTTTTCATAAACATATACTATAAAAAATATTTTGGTATCGTTATGAATTCCTGTCCTCATTTATTTTTCCTGTCTTCTCTCGCCTGCAAGCTTTCTGAATGCCTTGATGAGAAAGAACTGGCTGTGTTATCTGCCGATCTGATGGCACTTGCAGACTTGCTGGCCTCGCTACTCGCACACAAGGATTGTTGAATTAAAAATTCTTTATTTTGCAAATTTACAAGTTGCATTCTCTCTTCTTTTGTTATATAATAATGCCAACAGAAACTAAGGTACACAGGAAAGGAAGGATCGAATGTCACTCACGCAAAATGATTTACAGGCAATTGCCGAATTAATGAATCCCCTGCGCATGGATATCCGTGAAATGAAAGAGGATATCGCAGAAATGAAAGTCGATATTGACGAGCTCAAGGCTTCTCAGAAAGAAATG
>JAUNPJ010000028.1 GCA_030536755.1 Eubacteriales bacterium
GCACCAACACGGATAACAGCTACGCCGCCTGCCAGTTTTGCAAGTCTTTCCTGTAATTTTTCTTTATCGAATTCAGATGTTGTTACTTCAATCTGCTCACGGATCTGTTTTACACGTCCGTCAATCTCAGCTTTGTCACCCATACCATCTACGATAACAGTGTCTTCTTTTCTAACTTTTACAGATTTTGCACGTCCTAACTGAGAAAGATCTGCATCTTTAAGTTCTAATCCAAGTTCATCAGAGATTACCTGACCGCCTGTCAGAATTGCAATATCTTTCAGCATTTCTTTTCTTCTGTCGCCATAACCAGGAGCTTTTACAGCTACAACCTGGAAAGTACCTCTTAATTTGTTTACGATCAGAGTTGTAAGAGCCTCGCCCTCTACATCCTCAGCGATAATCAGCAGTTTTGCACCAGACTGAACTACTTTCTCTAACAGAGGAAGGATCTCCTGAATATTGGAGATTTTCTTGTCTGTGATCAGAATATATGGATCCTGCAGAACAGCTTCCATTTTTTCCATATCTGTTGACATATATGCAGAGATGTAACCTCTGTCAAACTGCATACCTTCTACGAGATCCAGCTCTGTATGCATAGTCTTGGACTCTTCTACTGTGATAACGCCATCTTTGGATACTTTTTCCATAGCGTCTGCAACAAGATTTCCAACTTCCTCATTACCTGCGGAAATTGCAGCAACGTTCGCGATCTGTTTTTTGCCACTTACTTCTTTACTCATAGCAGTGATTGCTTCTACTGCTTTGTCTGTTGCTTTCTTCATACCTTTTCTCAGTACGATTGGATTTGCACCTGCTGCCAGGTTTTTCATTCCTTCGTTTACCATTGCCTGAGCAAGTACAGTTGCTGTTGTTGTTCCGTCACCGGCAACATCGTTTGTTTTAGATGCAACTTCACGAATCAGCTGTGCACCCATATTTTCAAAACCATCTTCCAGCTCAATCTCTTTTGCGATTGTAACACCATCGTTTGTGATCAGCGGAGCACCAAAAGATTTGTCCAGTACTACGTTTCTTCCTTTCGGTCCTAATGTTACTCTTACTGTATTAGCCAGCTGGTTTACACCTCTCTCAAGAGCTGCTCTGGCATCTGCGCCAAATTTAATTTCTTTTGCCATTTTTCATTACCTCCGATATATTTTGAATACTTTCTGTTATGACTTATTTTACTACTGCAAGAATGTCGTTCTGTCTTACGATGATGTATTCCTCGCCATCCAGCTTTACTTCTGTTCCTGCATATTTAGAATAGATCACCTGATCGCCGACAGCAACTTCCATTTTTACTTCTTTGCCGTCAACCATTCCGCCTGGTCCAACAGCAACAACCTCTGCCTGCTGTGGTTTCTCCTGTGCCTGACCCGGAAGAACGATTCCAGATTTTGTTGTCTCTTCTGCTTTTAACTGTTTTAATACAACTCTGTCACCCAATGGTACTAATTTCATAATCTATTGCCTCCTTAAAAATTAATCTGTTTTCTTTTTCATTAGTAGCACTCATTTTAGCCGAGTGCTAATCACTGACTATTATATTATTCAAATTGCCTGTTTTCTGCAACTTCCAATATCTTTATATATTCTATATTATCTTATTATTAATCTTTTATACTCTTATTTTCTCTTTTTTTCTTACTTTTTTATTTTTTAAAATATTCTACCAAACTTTTGTCGAAAAAAGCGCAAAAGAAAAAAGCCATTCAGGCTTTTTTCTTGCGCTCATTTTTAATTTCTTCTAATTCATCGAAAATCACTTCATTTAAAACCTTGATGTAAGTCCCCTTCATACCAGAGGAACGGGATTCGATCACACCGGCACTTTCGAATTTACGCAGAGCATTGACGATCACCGAACGAGTGATTCCGACCCGGTCTGCAATCTTGCTCGCCACCAGAATACCCTCATTACCATCTAATTCATCGAAAATATGAATAATCGCTTCCAACTCCGTAAATGATAGCGTGCTGAATGCAGATTTCACTACCTGTTTCTTTCGATCCTCCTCTGCATTCTCTTCATGGACAGAGCGCATCATCTCAAGTCCCACCACCGTTGTTCCATACTCACTTACAATAATATCTTCAATATCATACGGTCTATGGTCACGATACATAAACACCGTTCCAAGGCGTTCTCCTGCAATATCAATCGGATTGATGATTCCCTGATATTCCCTGGCGATATCCACTTCAAACCCCAAAGTCTGAAGATTTACATTTTCTTTTGTTGATAAAACTCCCAGAAATCTTTCATTCAAAAGCGAATCAATATGGCCGCCTACCTGGTCTACGATCAATTCTGTGATTTCCCCAACTCCTGGGCACAAACTCACTCCCAATACTTTTCCTTTCTTGCTGATAACCAGAATATTCGAATCCAATGTTTCCATTAAAACCTGACAAATGTCATTAAAAACAACCTTACTTGAACTATTATTATGAAGCAATTTGTTAATTTTTCTGGTCTTATCCAATAACTGAACACTCATTTAGGGTTCCCCTCCTTCATTCTAATACTTCCTAGTTTTTTTCTATGTTATCATAAAAATCAAGCATTTTCAATATTTGTTTTATTTTTAACATCAAAATTTAATGTTGTCAGACAAAAAATTTTTTTCTACCTATTAAAATGCAAAAATGAGGTTAAAATTTCTATATTCATAAGAAATCTCAACCTCATTTTACTGTTTTTATTCTTCTTTTGGTTTCTGCATTACATACCCACAATGTTCATCCGCACATACCAGCTTATTTCCCTTCTCAAGCATGTAGCCTCCGCATTGAGGACATCTTTCTTCTGAAGGCTTCTGCCATGTCATAAACTCACACTCCGGATTATTTTCACAGCCATAATATTTCCGTCCTTTTTTTGTTTTCTTCAATACGACATCACCGCCGCACATCGGACATTGTACACCGATTTTCTCATAATAAGGCTTCGTATTACGGCATTCCGGAAATCCCGGACATGCCAGGAATCTTCCATGAGGACCATATTTGATCACCATATTTCGCCCGCATTCCTCACAGATGATATCGGTAACCTCGTCCTCAATTTTCACTGCTTCCAGCTCCTTTTGGGCAGCCTCTACAGCCTCATGCAGATCCGGATAGAAATTGCTGACAACTGTTTTCCATTTTACACTGCCATCTTCCACCTTGTCCAACAGATCCTCCATGGTAGCAGTAAAATTCACATCCACAATACTTGGGAATGCCTGCTTCATGATATTATTGACTACTTCCCCAATCTCTGTGATATAAAGATTTTTATTTTCCTTTGCGACATATCTTCTCGCCAGCAGGGTTGTGATCGTCGGCGCATAAGTACTTGGACGCCCGATTCCCAATTCTTCCAGTGTTTTTACAAGAGAAGCTTCTGTATAGTGTGCCGGCGGCTGTGTGAAATGCTGCTGCGGATCAAATTCTTTCAATGTCAGTTTGGAATTTTCATCCAATGTTTTAGCCAACAGATTCGAGTTCTTCTTTTCGTCTCCATCCTGGGTATACACAGACATGAATCCATCGAAAATCATCTTGGAAGCAGATACCGTAAATACATACTCTCCTCCATTGATTTTTACAGATGTTGTCTCATATTTTGCCGGACTCATACGGCTTGCCACAAATCGTTTCCAGATGAGCTGATACAGACGATACTGGTCTCTTGACAGAGAATCTTTCAAAGAGATCGGTGTTCTTGTGACATCCGTCGGACGAATGGCCTCGTGTGCATCCTGAATTTTTTTACCATTTTCCTGCTTTTTCGCAGCTTTTACTGTGTAATCATCTCCAAATTCCCGACTGATATACTCTCTCGCTGCTGTATCGGCCTCTTCAGAAATACGAATAGAGTCTGTACGCAGATAACTGATCACACCCACCGTTCCATTGCCTTTGATATCAATTCCTTCATACAGCTGCTGCGCAAGGCGCATCGTCTTTTGTGTCGAAAAATTCAGAGTTTTGGCAGCTTCCTGCTGTAAAGTACTCGTAGTAAAAGGATTCGGCGCCTTTTTCATGCGCTCCCCTTTTTTCACTTCAGCCACACGATAAGAAACTCCCTCCAGTTCACTGAGAATCTTTTTCATCTCCTGCTCACTGTGGATTTCTATTTTTTTATCTTTGCCATAGAATTTGGCACGCAGCGGCTTACGCTCGCCCTCTACCTGAAAATCTGCCTCCAAAGACCAGTATTCTTCCGGAATAAAGGAATTAATCTCATCTTCTCTGTCACCGATCAGGCGAAGTGTGACAGACTGTACACGACCAGCGCTTAATCCACGCTTTACTTTTGCCCAAAGCAGCGGGCTGATCTCATATCCCACCATACGGTCCAACATACGACGAGCCTGCTGTGCGTCCACAAGATTCATATCAATTTCTCTTGCCTGTTTAATAGAAGCTTTTACAGCAGTTTTTGTAATTTCATTAAATGTAATCCTGTGCATTTTACTCTCATCTGCTTTCAGAGCAGTCTTCAAATGCCAGGAAATCGCCTCCCCCTCACGGTCGGGGTCAGTTGCAAGATATATTTTATCCGCTTTCTTGGCTGACTTACGCAAAGCTGCCAACAGTTCTCCCTTTCCGCGGATTGTAATGTATTTCGGTTCAAAGTCATGCTCAACATCAATTCCCAACTGACTTTTAGGCAAGTCTCTGACATGCCCGTTCGATGCTGCCACCTCATAATTACTCCCCAAAAACTTTTTGATTGTTTTTACCTTCGCAGGTGATTCTACAATAACAAGATATTTTGCCATTTTTTGTCTCCTAAATCTAATCAGCACTTTCAGCAGCTATGCTGACTGCCGGGCCCTCCCTCAACAACAGACGTTCCGTCCAAATCCAGTCCACTATACAACAATTTTTTCGTACTTTCAAGTCTTTCTGCACAAAATTCTTGTAATTACTTCCCACACATCGTTACTGTTCACTCCGTTCACAGTAACTTAGCCAAAATTCATTCCAGATTGCCTTCGGCAATGGAATTTTGGCTTGTATGTCTCGGGATTTTGGCATATTCATGCCAAAACACCTCGCGGGATAGTGCCGTGTGAACAGTAACCACACATCTCAAAAATTTCTTCTATCATTCTATCGATACTCAGGAAAATTTAGAACTTTTGACATAATAATTCTTGCTGATTTCAATCACAATCTGCTCCAGCTGCAATTCGAGAAGTGCCCCCTGCACCTGTTGTATATCATAAGGAACCCTACGGCATAAATCTTCCAGAGAAATCGGCGTGGTATCCAACTGTCTATAGATGTATTGTGCCTCCGCAGACATCTGCAAAACTTTTCTCTGACGAAAATTTTCCGCCAGTATGCTTTTTTCCATCCCCAGTTCCTGCAAAATCATATCCGGTGAACAAGCAATTCCGGCCCCCTGTGCGATCAGACGGTTGCATCCTTCACTCAACACATCCCCAACTCTCCCCGGGAGTGCATAAACCGTTTTTCCCTGCTCCAGTGCATAATCTACGGTAATCAGAGAGCCGCTGTGGCGACGTGCCTCTACGACCACAATCACATCCGACAATGCACTGATAATACGATTTCTTGCCGGAAAAAAATATGGCCGGGCCTGTGTTCCTTCTGGCTGCTCCCCTAAAATCCCGCCGCCGGATTCCAGAATTTTATCATAAATCCTCTGATTGGCTCTCGGATAGCATACATTCACATCATTCGCCAGTACTGCATAAGTGGGTGTTTTTCCCTTCATAGCTCCTGCATGCGCCTCCCCGTCGACTCCCAGTGCAAGCCCACTGATAATCTGTACCCCTTCCTGACTGAGTACCCGCGCAAATTCTGACGCCATATTCCTTCCATAATTGCTGCAGGAACGCGCCCCCACAATGGCAACCGAGGGCTTGTCATCTGCCGGAAGATTTCCCCGAACATACAGAATTTCCGGCATCTGATTCAATCTCTTCAAACGAAGCGGGTAAGCATCATCCGTTTTCTTTACTATTTTTATCATCTTTCACCTGTCCTTTCCTATCAGGATCCGCTCCAGTACTTTCTGTCAATCATACGATATGTCAAAGCTTCCGCGATATGTTTTTCCGTAATCAGTTCCTCCTCTTCCATATCCGCGATAGTTCTTGCTACCTTCAAAACCCTGTGGTACCCTCTTGCGCTGAGTGCAAGACCTGTAAATGCCTTTTGGATCATTTCCTTTCCTTTGGAACTCATTACACAATACTGCTCTACTTCTCTGGCTCCCATGTCCGAATTAAAATGTATGCCTGTACCGGAATAACGTTGCTGCTGAATCTTTTGTGTTCTGGTGACAAGTTCCCGAATCTGCGCGGATGTCTCCCCGTTTCTTTCTCCTGTCATCTCCTGCCAGGACACGGCGGGCGCTTCTACACAGATATCTATACGATCCAGAAGAGGCTGGCTGATCTTTCTCAGATAACGATGGATTTCCTGTTGTGTACATCGGCAGCGATTCATATCCGGATAATATCCGCAAGGACAGGGATTCATAGCTGCTACAAGCATAAAATCTGCCGGAAATGTATAAGTTCCCTGCACTCTGGATAAATGAATACAATGGTCTTCCATAGGCTGACGCAGCACTTCAAGACTGGACTTGGAAAATTCTGGAAGCTCATCCAGAAAAAGAACGGAACGGTGTGCCAGTGTTACCTCGCCCGGTTTGGGGATTTTTCCACCGCCGGCAAGTGCCTGGGCAGAAATCGTATGATGAGGGGATCGAAATGGACGGATACGCATCACAGGGCTGTCTTGCGGCAGCAATCCTGCAATGCTGTAGATTTTTGTAATTTCCAGGCTTTCTTCCATAGTAAGATTCGGCATAATCGTCGGAATTCTTCTTGCAATCATCGTCTTGCCTGCTCCCGGAACACCGATCAGCAAAAGATTGTGTAATCCACTTGCTGCGATTACAGCCGCTCTTTTCAGATTCTCCTGCCCACGAATATCCGAAAAATCCGTATCGTATACACATGGTGTCTCATCCGGACTCCAGATTTTTTCTTCCATAATAAATGGATCCGGCAAATTAAGCTTTTCCAGCATTTCTTCCAGAGTGCTTACACCGATAATCGGAATGTCTTTTACCAGAAGTCCTTCTTTCTGATTTGCTGCCGGAATCACACAGGCACTGCATCCCATTTCTCTGGCCTTCATCACACTCGGCAAAATTCCGGAAACGCCCCGAATCTCCCCATTCAGGCTCAATTCTCCAAGCATCATGATATTTTCCATCCTGTCCCTTGGTATATACCCCATGGAAGTAAGCACGGCACCTGCCACCGGAAGATCAAATCCCGCCCCCTCCTTTCGCACATCGGCCGGTGCCAGATTGACTGTAATCTTTTTGGGCGGTAATGCAATCTTACTGTTTCGAAGCGCTGTTCTTACCCTGTCCTGTGCTTCTTTCACCTGCGAAGATACATAGCCCACCATAGAAAACGAAGGCAGACCGTCACTCACATCGGCTTCCACACGCACGGGCAGAATTTCCATGCCTAAAATAGCTGCTGATAACACACTGCTGAACATAAAATCTCCTTTCTTCTGTTTTATCACTTTTTTGAAAATTCGGGATAGATGCATCCCTTAAGAATTGCTGCAGGTATACCTGCAAGAAATGTTATAAAAGCTGAAATCATGTGATTATTATAGCATGATTTCAGCTTTCTTACATATTATAATGTATAAATTTTTTATAAACTATTCCTGTGTCACAGGAAGCGCATAATAGCGAAGCACATGTTCCGGATAAAACTGATCTCCATAATCCCACTTTCCCATCAGTTTTGTATCATGCTCATCACGCGTTCGCCCATTGCTTGCCATCTCGGCATACTCAGCTGCAATCTGTTCATTCCATCCTGTAACACCTTTTTCCTCTGAGAAATCCAGATAACGAATTCCAAAATTATATGCCTGGAGAGCCTGCTCGATTCGCGGAATATCATCCGGTCCCTCTACACCAGCCTTCACCAGTGCCTCCTTCAGTTCCTGGACACCGCATTCAATCGAATAACTGATATCTGTGATGCCATTCGGAACTCTTGGGTAACGTGTATTAAATGCTCCCTCAGAAGACTGCATGATGTCCAGTCCTTTTCCTGCACTTTCCTGCATCATAAGAGCCATCAGCAAATCTGTATACTGAGGAATTCCATATCTTGCCGCCATCTGTTCCACTTGAGTTCGATAAGATTCACAGTGTTCATTAATCTCTTTTTCTGCTCTTTTGATTGTAGGAAGCCGAAGCTCTTTCGCAGTCTCTTCTACCACACTCTCCTCAACAGACACTGGTTTTTCTCTGTCCGGAATGCAGCAAAATGCGATAATAGACAACACACAGATGATACGGACCATCACCAGCATCCGATCATACTGTTTCTTTCTCCTGCTTTTTTTCTTTTTTCCGGATGTCTTTTTTCTCTTCGTCTGTTCTGATACATTCGGTGCTTTTTCTGTCCTGGTGCCTTCCTGCGCACCTTCCTTTTTTTCTTCTTCCGTTTTCTGCGGTGTATGTTCTGTTTCCTGCTGTGCAGTCGGCTTTTCCTCCTGCGTCAGTTCTTCTTTCAACGGTTCCTGTACACTCGTCTCTGTCTTTGCTTCTTCCTGCGGTATCTCCTCTGCTGTTTTTTCCTCTGCTGTGTTCTCTTCTGTCACAGACGCTCCTGGCTCTGTCACAGTCTGCACATCTTTTTGTTCTTCGTTTTCCCCTTGTTCTGCCGCTGCCTCTTTCTGCTCTATCATATCCTCTTTCATAAGCTTTCTATACCTTTATATCTTTTGTTATATCCGTTCAGTAACTCGCAAAATACTCCCTACTGGACAGTTATCTTTTGTTCATTCCTTTGTCTTCCGGCAAAAATCAGTCCAATCAGCAGGACTGTCGGAAACAGTACTGCCGCCAGCATTCCTGCTTTCAAATTGCCATTTGCACGCTCTGCTACCCAGCCTACCACACCTGGACCACTTGCGCAACCCAAATCTCCGGCAAGAGCCAGAAAAGCAAACATAGCAGTTCCGCCAGTTCTCATAGTTTTTGCAGCAATACTAAAGGTTCCCGGCCACATCACGCCAACAGAAAATCCACAGACAGCACAGCCAAGCAATCCCAGCAGCGAATGATCGGTCAATGAAATCAGAAGATAACTGGCAATACAAAGCAATGTACTGAAAATCATATATTTCTCCAGCTTTATTTTTTCACTGCATTTTGCATAAAACAAACGAGAACTTCCCATCAGCAGCGCAAAAGTCAGCGGTCCTGCCAGATCTCCTACTGTTTTGGAAACACCAAGCCCCTCTTCCGCAAAAGCAGATGCCCATTGACTGACGCCCTGCTCACTTGCTCCAGCACAGAGCATAAAAACAATCATCAGCCAGAACATAGGATTTTTTAAGAGTTTTCCAATTCCATGCAGCCCTTCTTCCCCTTTCAAAGAAGGAACAGGAACCAGAAGAAAGTATATCATATTCAAGGTTGGAATCAAAGCCCATAACACCGCCAAAAGTTTCCAGTGCTGAATTCCTGCCGTCACAAAAAACACAGTAGACAAAACAATCACTCCGGCATGCCCCCAGCAGTAGAACGAATGCAGAAGACTCATAACAGCCTCCTTCCGCTCAGTCGGACATGCCTCCACAATGGGGCTGATGAGAACCTCCAAAAGACCGCCTCCAACCGCATAGATCGATACTGCTGTCAGCAGCCCTATGAACGGATTCGAAAAGATTCCGGGAAAGAGAGCAAACGCGATCAATCCCATCGCTGCAAGAAAATGCGCCAGTACCACGCTTTTTTTGTATCCAATGCGGTCTACAAATCCCGAAGAAAGAAAATCCACCAAAAGCTGTACACCAAAATTTACAGAAATCAAAATAGAAATCTGTTCTACGGAAATGTGATACTGTCTGCTCAGCATCACGAACAACAGTGGTGCAAAATTATTTACCACAGCCTGCACCACATACCCAACGAAACAGGCATAAACAGTATGCTGATAATTGTTCCGTAATGTTTGCCTCATAACTAAGTATCCTTTCTCATGATTCTTTTTTCAACGCGCTCGTATTGTATTATTTTACCACTATTTGGACAAAAAAGAAACACCGGGTGATACATTTCTGCATCATCCGGTGTATGTCATTTATATTTGTTTTTCAACCTTTATGCTTTCGCAGTTTTTTTTAATTTAACCTGCAAAGTTTTACTCTCCTGATATGGTCGGAACAAAAGCCATAAAAATCCGGCAACCAAAAGGATTGCCACAACAACTCCGATTCCAAAGCTGCCTGTTGTTACCCATGTTCCCAACTGATATACGCAAAGAGACACCACATAAGCAAGTACTGTCTGATAACCAATTGCAAACCAGAACCATTTTGTATTATTCATCTCACGTTTAATGGCACCCATAGCTGCAAAGCAAGGCGCGCAAAGCAGGTTAAATACCAGGAAGGAATATGCAGCAATCGCTGTCATGCTGGCAGCAAGCTGTCCCCATATTTCAGCACCATCTTCTGCAACTTCCGCAAATCCAAAGAGAATTCCGATCGTGCCAACTACATTTTCCTTGGCAATCAGTCCGGTAACAGCTGCCACTGCCATCTTCCAGTCTCCCCAGCCAAGCGGTGCAAAAAGAGGTGCAATTACGCCGCCGACTGCTGCCAGAATACTGCTGTCAAGCTGCTCGGCTTCCAGCATTCCAAATTGTCCTTCCACCCATCCGAAGCTCATAAGGAACCACAACACAATAGTGGACAGAAGAATGATTGTTCCTGCTTTTTTGATAAAGGACCATCCACGCTCCCACATACTTCTCAGCACATTTCCTGCAGTCGGCAGATGATACGCTGGCAGTTCCATAACAAATGGGGCAGGATCTCCGACAAACATCTTTGTTTTTTTCAAAATAATACCAGAACAGATGATTGCGGCGATTCCCACAAAATACGCACTCGGAGCAACCCAAGATGCCCCTCCAAACAAAGCACCTGCAATCAGGGCAATAATCGGAAGCTTCGCGCCGCATGGAATAAAGGTTGTAGTCATGATCGTCATTTTACGATCACGGTCATTCTCGATTGTTCTGGATGCCATAATTCCGGGAACTCCGCATCCGGTTCCGATGAGCATCGGAATAAACGATTTTCCGGAAAGTCCAAACTTACGGAAAATTCTATCCATGATAAATGCCACTCTCGCCATATATCCGCAGCCTTCCAAAAATGCCAGAAAAATAAACAGTACCAGCATCTGAGGGACAAATCCGAGCACTGCACCAACACCGGCAACAATACCATCCAAAATCAGGCCCTGCAGCCAATCCGCACAATGAATGCTTACCAGAAAGCCTTCCACTGCCGGTGGAATGATTTCGCCGAACAGTACATCATTCGTCCAGTCTGTCACAATCGTTCCGACGGTAGATACCGAAACATAGTATACCAGCCACATCACTGCAGCAAAAATAGGAAGAGCCAGCCAGCGATTCGTCACAATACGATCAATTTTGTCGGAGGTGCTCATACTCTTTTTCTGATTCTTCGTACAGCATTCCCCTATCATGGACGATATATATACATATCTCTCATTGGTAATGATACTTTCTGTATCATCGTCAAATTCTTCTTCCAGTGCTTTAATCTCTGCCGATACATCCGGCAAGACCTTTAGCTGCTCCGCAATTTTATCATCTTTTTCCAGAAGCTTCACAGCAAAAAAACGTTTCTGCCCCTCTGCAACCGACGTACCCAGTTTCTTTTCCACGGAATCAATCGCATGTTCCAGACCGGATGCAAACTTATGTACCGGAATTGTTGCTTTTTTCTGCTGTGCCAGAGAAACTGCCTTTTCAGCAGCTTTTTTGATTCCCGTTCCTTTCAGAGCAGAAATCTCTACCACTTCACAGCCAAGTTTCTTACTCAGTTTGTCGATATGTATCCGATCACCGGACTTTTCCAGAACATCAATCATATTGACAGCTATGATGACCGGAATTCCCAGTTCCATGATCTGCGTAGACAGATAGAGATTTCTTTCAATATTGGTTCCATCCACAATGTTGATAATCGCATCCGGTCTCTCATTGATCAGATAATTTCTGGCAACCACCTCTTCCAGCGTGTAGGGCGACAGTGAATAGATACCCGGAAGGTCTATAATACTGACATCCTTATACCCTTTTAGTTTTCCTTCTTTCTTTTCCACTGTAACACCCGGCCAGTTGCCTACAAACTGATTGGAACCCGTCAACGCGTTAAAAAGAGTCGTCTTTCCACAGTTCGGATTGCCGGCTAATGCAATTTTTACTGACATTATCATTCTCCTTTTCCCTCTGAATCATTTTATATTTCTATCTTTTATTTGTTTTATCTATTTTTTATTAGAAACATCTAACCGATAGATAAAAAATTATTCCACTATAATCATAGCAGCATCCGCCTTGCGAAGAGACAGCTCATACCCTCTCACAGTGACCTCTACCGGATCACCCAGAGGTGCCACCTTTCTCACAAAAACTTCGACTCCTTTTGTGATTCCCATGTCCATGATGCGTCTTTTTACCGGGCCTTCTCCCTCAAGTTTCTTAACAATGACCGTATGGCCGCACGCAATTTCTTTTAATGTCTTCATAGTTTTCTCCCTCATTTATACGATGATTTTGTTCGCCATCTCTTTTCCAATGGCAACCCTGGAATCTTTCACATTGACGATCAGATTTCCATTTATTTCAGAAACAACCGTCACCATGCTTCCTGCCACAAAGCCAAGATTCTCCAGGAATCTTCTCACTTCTTCTTTTCCGCCTACTTTTTTAATCATAGTCTTTTCTCCCACATTTACCATTGATAAAGGCATGCACATTCCCTCCTGTTCCAAAATCATCATCTCTTTTCTTTAGTTAGTATATACTAATATATATTAGCTGTCAATAATCTTATTGATAACTTTTATCAAAAAGGCTTTTGTTCACTAGTGTACTAGCAACATAGCAGATTATATTACAGCCGGTACATTCCGCAAAAGCAAACGTCCCATGGAATGCACCGGCTGCTGATAAACAACCAGAAATATGATAGCTCAAAATTCCTTTTTCTCAAATATTTTCACCGATACTATATAAGATACCATATATGCCCCAACTGCCGCCGCACATACACATGCCATAACAACTGAAAAACTGTTGTCAAGTACCATTTCCAAGGCTGACATATTCTTGCCTGCATGCTGTACCAGAAAAACAATCAAAACACAGGGAAGCGCAACTACTGCCAGCATCACATATCTGGCCTTCTGTACATTCCATTTCAAAGCCACCGGCACTATAAAAGCCATAATAATAAGATAAAAAGCTGCACACATCAGTGCGGAAGCAATACACTCTATCACATCTTCTTTTACAAACAAATTAATGATCAGCCCAAGAACTGTCGTAATACCCCAGACAATACACATCGCACCTGCAAAAAACAGATATTTTCCCTGCACAACCTGTTTTCTTGTCACTGGCATCGTCATGGAAAAGGAAAATCCACCGGATTCATCCATGCTCAAAATCGAAAATAAGGTAGAAACACCCATGACCATTCCCATAAACACCAGGTACGCAGGACTTTTCATTGTCACAGCAAAAACCATAAAAAACAAAAGCATAGACGCATAAGATTTGAAATAGGTTTTCATTAGATAAACATCTTTTAAAATTAATCCTTTCATTCCTTCTCCCCCTTTACCAGATACAAAATCACATCCTCAATTCCCACAGAATCTACCGTAAATTTCGGAAACCTCTGTCGGATTTCTTCCTTCGAGGACACCAGCACCTCATAACCAAACTGACCTTTGCGGACACCTTTTACCAGATTTTCCGGCAGTTTCTCATACTGGCTGGGACTGCAGCGCACCACACCGTAGTTATACAGAATTTCGTCCTTATTCATATAGAATTTCAGGCGTCCCTCATGGAGAAACGCAATGTAATCAGCAGCCTTCTCAAGATCTGTCACAATATGAGAAGAAATCAGTGCTGTATGATTCTCATCCTGAATAAATTCCAAAAGAATATCAAGAATATCATCCCGTACAATCGGATCAAGTCCACTGGTAGCTTCATCAAAGATCAGCAGCTTCGCCTGATGAGACAGAGCAACCGCAATATGTAACTTCATCTTCATTCCCTTCGAATACTTCTGTATCTTCTTAGCAGGTTCAATCTTAAACTTTGACAAATAGCTTTCATAAACCGTCTGCTGCCAGTTTTCATACATTCCTGCCATCACTTTGCCCACTTCCCGTGCATTCATATTTCCTGCAAAATCCAGTCCCGAGAGAATCACACCCACATCCTTCTTCCAGTCATTCGGAAGCTGTCCGGCAGACACTCCATCCAGATAAATCTGTCCCTCATCTAAATGGACCATCTCCAAAACAGCTTTTAAAAGTGTCGTCTTTCCCGCTCCGTTTTCTCCCACCAGTCCTACAATGCAGCCTTTAGGAATATCCATCGTTACATGATCCAATGTAAATGATTCATAATTCTTTGTCACATTATGCAAGCGAATAGCCGTATCCATACTCATACCTCCTCATATAACATCTGCAGCATTTCTATCACTTCTTCTCTTGATACATTACTCTGGCTGGCAATTTCCACTGCCTGCTCCAGATGTTCCTCAATTTTCTTCAACTGTTCCTCCCGAATCAACTCATGATTGGCATCTGCTACAAAGCTTCCTTTCCCGACCACGGTATAGATAAATCCGTCTTTTTCCAGATCCTCATACGCTCTCTTTGTCGTGATCACACTGATGCGAAGTTCCTTTGCCAGAAAACGCATGGAGGGAAGCGCATCATGCGGCCGCAGCTGTCCCGCAAGAATCTGCTGTTTAATCTGACTGGTTATCTGCTCATAAATCGGTTTTCCACTGGAATTACTGATTATAATATTCATTTACTCACCTATTCCCGTTCTTTCATTGTATATATACACTATATACAATATTTACAATTTTGTCAATATCTTTTTGAAACATATAAAAAACTCTTTCTGAAAACAGTCTGAAAAGTTCTGCGTTCAAAAAGAGTTTTCTTATTTTCATTTTTAACAATTTTAATATAATTTCAGCATACGTCCGATTCTTACTAAAATTCCTCCAAACGGAAAACTGCGAAGCTGTTCTTCTGACACTTTTGCCACAAAAACAAACGCTACGATATAAACCACTGCCGCCAGCATAATCGAAACAGCCAGACACACGATATTGATCGGCAGCAGCAAATAAAGTCCATGGTAAACGCCAAAGGCCACCACTCCCATCGGAATGCTTGCCAGAATCGGCTGTACATACCCCTTAATCCACGGGTTTCTGTAATTCAGATACTTCTTCATAAAACGATCATTCAATATACACACAGACACTGCATAAATGATCATCGCCACCAGAAGAGCATATACGCCAAGATTGGTAAAAAGCAACAGCGCCACAACTGCTACGACATCCACTGCCAGCGCTATGGCAGCCGTGATCATCGGTATTTTCGGTTTTCCGATTCCCTGCAAAACACCATTGGAAATGTTCGACATACCATTCAGCAAAATCGTAAATGAACCCAGCATAAGCAGATAACCCGCTGTTCCATTTGTTCTCGAAAACAGCAGAGATACAATCGGGTGCGTCAGCACAGCAAGACCAACTGCACAGGGGGCCGAAATAAACATCGACAGCTGCACCGTCTGATCAATGCGGTTACAGGTCTCATCAATGTCCCCCGTGGCATACAGCGCCGATACTTCCGGAATCATAGAAGTTGGCGCAGCACTCGATAAAGTCAGCGGAATGTTGATGATCATCATAAAATAGCTGGCATATTCCGCATACATGATGCTGATTTCTTGTGCATTTGCACCTCTGTATCCTAAAATATCCGAAAAAAGCACACCATTTAAATAACCATTTACGTTATAAATAAATGCACTGAGAATAATCGGCGATACGATCAAAATAATCAATTTAAAAATCTCTTTGTAAGATTCTTCCTCGTGTGTTTTATCTGATCGGATTCTGGCACAGATACCCTTTCGGTTCACACCATATACAACAAGCATAAACAGCAATGCAACAACAACACCTGCGCCCGTCCCTACGGTAGAACCGGCAGCGCCCCATTTTGCAACACTCAGCTCGCTTCCATCCGAAATATTCCTGATAAACAGCCAGGCTGCCAGAATACTGACAAACGCATTAAAAATCTGTTCCAGAATCTGTGAGATCGATGTTGGCATCATATTTCGAAATGCCTGAAAATATCCACGATACACACCGAGAATGCCCGAAAGGAAAATCGTCGGCGCCAGAATCTGAAGTGCTAAAATCGCATTGGGCTGGTTGCTTGGAATGATCCATTTTGCGCCAAACAGGCAAACCAGCGCTACCACTCCGCCCACAACCACAGCATACAGCATCGCCCCTTTGAAAATCTTCTGGGCATTTCTGTAATCTCTGAATGCGATTCTTTCCGATATCAGTTTGGATACCGCCTGTGGGATGCTGTAAGACGCAATCATCAACAGAATCATATACGCATTCTGCGCCAGACTGATGTAACCCATTCCCACATTTCCCACAATCGCAGACAGCGGACTTTTGTACAAAAGACCGATGATTTTTGAAATCATCGCTGCCATCATCAAAAAAGAGGCATTTTTCACTAATGTATTTTTTTGTTCCATATTTATTTCCTTTATTTTACAGCTTATACATTTTCAATCTGCCAGTCAATCGGTGTAAGCCCGTTGGCAGTCAGAAAATCATTGGTTTTACTAAAAGGGCGGCTTCCAAAAAATCCCCGGTACGCCGACAGAGGACTCGGATGCGGAGCCTCCAAAATCAGATGTTTGGGATTGTGAAGCATACTTTTTTTTGCCTGTGCCGGTCTGCCCCATAAAATAAATACAATCGGGCGATCCTGCTGAGCAATGACACGAATCGCTGCATCTGTAAATTCTTCCCAGCCAATTCCACGATGCGAATTCGCCTGATGAGCCCGAACCGTCAGTACCGTATTCAGCATCATAACTCCCTGACGCGCCCATTTTTCCAGATATCCGTTATTCGGGATATAACATCCAAGATCATCATGCAGTTCCTGATAAATATTCACCAGCGACGGCGGAATCTCCACATCCTTTTTTACAGAAAAACACAGCCCATGCGCCTGTCCATCGTTATGATACGGATCCTGTCCCAGAATCACAACCTTTACCTGACTTAACGGCGTAAAATGGAAGGCATTAAAAATATCATCTGCAGGTGGAAAAATCTTTCTTGTTTGATATTCTTCCCCTACCTTCTGAAATAATGCCCGATAATAGGGTTTATGAAATTCTCCTTTCAGAGCTTCCAGCCATTCCCCTGATAATGGTGCCATAAAATCCTCCTATCTGCGCACAGAAACGCCGCGGTCTGCAAGATAATCCTTTACTTCCATAATTTCCAGTTCTTTGTAATGGAATAGCGATGCTGCCAGAGCCGCATCTGCCTTTCCTTCTGTCAATGCATCATAAAAATGCTCCAGTGTTCCTGCACCGCCGGATGCAATGACAGGAATCGAAACAGCCTCTGCAATAGCCCTGGTCAATTCAATATCATAACCAGCTTTCGTACCGTCACAGTCCATGCTTGTAAGAAGAATCTCACCGGCACCAAGGCTCTCTACTTTCTTTGCCCATTCCACTGCATCGATCCCCACATCGACACGGCCTCCGTTTTTGTAAATATTCCAGCCGCTTCCATCTTCTCTTCGCTTTGCATCAATCGCCACAACAACACACTGACTTCCAAATTTCATTGCCGCATCCTGCACCAGCTGCGGATTGTTGATTGCAGAAGAATTAATCGAAATTTTGTCCGCACCCTCACGAAGAAGCATCTTAAAATCATCGACCGTACGAATACCACCGCCTACAGTAAACGGAATAAAAACATTGGCAGCTACCTTTCGTACCATATCCACTACGGTACTGCGGTTATCGGACGATGCCGTGATATCCAGAAATACCACTTCATCAGCTCCGGCTTTGTCATAAGCCTTTGCAATTTCCACAGGGTCTCCGGCATCCTGCAGATTTACAAAATTCACGCCTTTCACTACCCGTCCGTTATTGACATCCAGACAGGGAATAATTCTTTTTGTAAACATTACGCATCCCTCCCATCCAGATTTGCAAAATTCTCCAACATTTTCAGGCCCCAGGTACTGCTCTTTTCCGGGTGGAACTGACATGCAAACACATTGTCCTGTTCTACCGAAGCATGAATACATGTACTGTATTGAGTCGTTGCCTTTACAATCTGTTCATCGGCAGCCTTCAGATAATAGGAATGCACAAAATAAACATAGGTATCCTCCAAAATCCCGCGAAACAGCCTTCCATCGTTCTGCAGATGAAGGGAATTCCATCCCATATGAGGTATCTTCAGGCCTTCCTTCTCAGGAATACGCAAAATTTGTCCCTTCAGCACACCGAGTCCCTCCACACCCGGAGCTTCGTCACTTCGTTCAAAAAGAAGCTGCAGTCCCAGACAGATTCCGAGAAACGGTTTTTTTTGCTGTACAACCTGGTGAATCACATCCACCAGTCCGTATCTGTGAAGCTTTTCCATGGCATCGCCAAAATGTCCGACACCTGGAAGAATTACTTTATCTGCTGATAAAATCTCCTGGGCATCACGGGTTACCAGAACCTCCTGTCCCAGAGAAACCAACGCCTTTTCCACACTTTTGATGTTGCCGGCATCGTAATCAATGATTGCTATCATACTCTCTCACCTCATATCCTTTTCCCTTACCTTTTCCGCACTACTTTGCAAAAGGCAATAATCATAGTTGCTATTCTAACATAAAACAAAAAGAATGTACAGAACCCTAATCGACTATTAACGACAAAATCGGACGGAAACACAAGGTTTCCGCCCGACACTCATCTTTATTCTTCATAAATTGGTTCAAAATCATCTGGACCATGTCCGCACAATGGACATGCAAAATCCTCCGGAAGCTCACTTCCCTGATATTCATATTTGCAGATCTTGCAGCGCCAGCCCACAATCTTTTTGTCTTCCGCTTTTGGTGCCGGTTTTGGTTTCACCTTCGTCTGATAATCGTCATAAGTAAGCGGTGCATTGTCATTTAAAAGCTTCGCATCTTCTACCTCTGCAATAAATAACGTATGGCTTCCCAGATCCTGACTGCTGACCACCCGTCCGCTGATCACTGCGCATGCCTGCCATCCCATATAAGGAATTCCATTGATGTCCACAGGCATCTGAAGATTCTCAAATTTGTTGACATCTCTGCCTGACTGGAATCCGAAATGTTTGATCAGCTCATAGGAACAGGTCTGATCCAGCAAGCTCAACGCAAACACGCCGCTCTTCTTGATCAGGTCACAAGTGTAATTGGTGTTGATCACCGCTATGGCAATTCTTGTCGGACTGTTTGCCACCTGCATACAGGTATTGGTAATACAGCCGTTTACCGTTTCTCCATCTTTGGTTGACAGCATAAAAACCCCATAACTCAGCTTATACAGCGCTTTTTTGTCCATAAAAAATCCTCGCTCTCTTATTTATTCACAATTTAACTCGAACCAGAATTCTACGCCATTGTTATAGTTTTTCACCCCGTACGCCTGGTGGTGAGATTCCATGATTGCCTTCACAATAGACAAACCGATTCCACTGCCGCCATACTCCCTGGTTCTTGCCTTATCTACTTTATAAAACTTTTTCCAGATGTTGTCAATATCCGCTTCGGGTATTGGAGCTCCCGTGTTGAACACAGAAATACGTGCCTTCTTTCCTTTCCTGAAAATCTTAATCTGTATCCTTTTTTCCCCATCCAAATGATTTAAAGCATTTGTAAAGAAATTGGTCACGACTTCCTCGATTTTAAATTCATCTGCCCATACATAAAGACTGTTTTCACCTTCAATCTCAACTTTAGCCTCTTTTTGCTGTACCAGGATATTGGACTTTTCCACAACACCTCTTACCAATGCCGTAATATCAAAATGCTCCACCATAACCGAATCCTGACCTGACTCCAATTGATTGAGATTCAGCAGCTGTTTCACCATCCGGTTCATTTTGCCCGCTTCATCAATAATCACATCACAATAGAATTCTCTGCTCTCCGGATCGTCATCATTAATATTATCTTTCAGTCCTTCTGCATAGCCCTGAATCAGTGCAATCGGCGTTTTCAGTTCATGCGAAACATTATTCAGAAATTCCTTTCGCATTTCATCAATCTTGATTTTGTCGGCAATGTCCCTCTCCAGTTCCAGATTTGCCCGCTTCAATTCTGTAATCGTTGTCTCAAGCTGCTCTGACATACTGTTAAAATTCTCACCAAGCATGTCAATCTCATTTTGGTGGCCCCTGCAGTTATATTTGGCATTAAAATCCAGCGCAGCCATTTTCTGGGAAATCTCTGTAAGCTCACAGATTGGCTTTGTGAGGCGATTGGTTAAAAACACAATAATAAACGCACTGCACAAAACAATGATAATACCTACTGAAATCAGAAAGCGATTGGAAATATCCACACTTTCCCGAATACTTTCCAAAGGCGAACGAATGAGGCAGCTGTTTCCATTCTTTAATGTTCCCCAGAGTTCCACATATTCCATGCCGGTAAACTTATTCTTACTCTTTTGGATAATATAAAGATCATTTTCATCAATAATCTCAGAAGAATTGTTCTTTTCCAGCCCTGTCTGATATCCAAAAAGGCTGGTAATCAGCTGTTTCTTTTCCCGTTCCTGTCCACAATACTTTGCTTCGCTGTTGGTGGAATTTGTCACAATCCAGCTGAGATTATTCTCCGAACTGGTGACCGAAAGAGAATCCGAAATATCTTCTCCGTACACATCAAAATCCTCCAGCTCACTATACGCCGTTTTCAAAACCTCTGTCTTTTGGGAAATATAATAATTTTCCAGAAAAAACACATTGATCATGCCAATCGAAAGCAGAGCAAGCAGCATCAGACCGATAAACGTAGCTGCCACCTGTGTTTTCAGTTTGTGTTTCATGGAGTATCCACCTCAAATTTGTAGCCCATTCCCCAGACCGTCTTAATATACTCCCCTTTCTTGCCAAGCTTGCTTCTGAGCTTTTTGACATGTGTATCGATCGTTCTGGCATCTCCAAAGTAATCATAATTCCATACAGAATTTAAAATTTTCTCTCTGGAAAGTGCAATTCCCTGATTTTCCATAAAATAAGTCAGCAATTCAAATTCCTTATAGCTCAATTCAATCACCTGACCATCCACAGTCACCTGATGGGCCGATTTATCCAACAGGATACCACCCGCTGTCAGAGCTTCATTTTGTTCCGCCAGACTGGTTCTGCGTAAAATCGCCTCCACACGCGCGACCAGGATCTTCGGACTGAATGGTTTGGAAATATATTCATCCACTCCAAGTTCAAAGCCAAGAAGTTCATCCCGCTCATCGCTTCTTGCCGTCAGCATGATAATCGGAACCTTCGAGTACTGCCGAATCTCCCGACATACCTGCCATCCATCCATTTTCGGCATCATGACATCCAGAATAATCAGCGAAATATCTTTATTTTCAAAGAAAATATCCACCGCCTGCGCTCCATCTTCTGCCTCAATCACTGTAAAATCTTTCTTCGTCAGAAAGTCGCGCACCAGCTTACGCATGCGGCTTTCATCATCCACAACCAGTATTTTTAATTTATCCATAGGAAACCTCCTCATAAAATTCTTCAGATTTTCTTATGAAGTATCATAACAGAGAAATATGATATAAATGTGAACAAAATGAGGAAATAAATTTTGATATGTAAAAATTTCTATTGATTTTGAAGTTTATTTGTGCTATCATATCTACACTTATCAAAGTCGGAGCAATCCAACAGTCTGCACTGGTACAAATCAAACAGGGGCTTGTACTGGTTTCGACGGGGGTTTTGAAGATGGAGAAGCTATCCGCAGGCGATGCGTCAAATCGCGAATCTAAATATAAACGCAGACGAAGAGTACGCGTTAGCAGCCTAGTTGCTGCTCGTCAGCCCTGATGCACTCACACATCAGGATCCTGGCGTCGACTATGTGAGAAACGATACAGGCAAAGCTTTGAGTCTGTAGGCGTATTATGAAGCTACCAAAACCGGAAGGTTGTTCGTTATCGTCCGGCAGAGGGAATGTCAAAGAACGGACTATGATAGTAGAAGTACATGGGATAGACTTTCGGACAGGGGTTCGATTCCCCTCAGGTCCATTTATGACAAAAAATCCGAACACGGCAAACTGCTGTGTCCGGATTTTTTCATTTTAATAAAGGTTTTTGACTTTAAATTCTCTTTCCGCTTCCCGCTTCATATCCTTCTTGGCGATATCCTGACGTTTATCATAAAGTTTCTTACCTTTTGCCACGCCAATCTCTATTTTAACCAGGCTCCCCTTAAAATAGACACGAAGGGGAACGAGCGTGAAACCTTTTTCTGCGATTTTTCCCTCCATTTTGTTGATTTCTGAACGATGGAGAAGGAGCTTTCGCACACGCAGCGGATCTTTATTAAAAATATTTCCTTTTTCGTATGGGCTGATATGCATGCCATACACAAACACTTCTCCGCGTTCGATGCGGATAAAAGCCTCCTTGATGCTGCATTTTCCCATACGCAGGGATTTTACCTCTGTTCCTGCCAGCGAAATCCCCGCCTCATATTTTTCTTCAATAAAATAATCATGATATGCCTTTTTGTTGTTGGCAATCAAACGATCATTGGACTCCTTTTTCACTTTTATTCAACCTCCCCTTTGTCTTCCGTCAGCACAAAATCTATGGACTTGAGATACGTGTCCACTTCCATCACGCGCACCGTTACCTCCTGTCCCATCATATAACGGTGTCCTGTCATCTCGCCCACAAGCTGACGGCTTTCCTCATCAAAATTATAAAAATCATCACGAATCGTACTGATATGAACCAGTCCTTCCACGGTATTTGGCAGTTCCACATACAATCCCCAGCCAGTTACACCGGAAATCACACCGGTAAAGCTTTCCCCGATATGAGAAAGCATATATTCCGCCTTTTTGAGTTTCTCTGTCTCGCGCTCTGCCTCCTCGGCTCTTCGCTCCATCGCACTCGACTGCTGTGCCACCTCATCCAGAAAACCGGCATATCTTTTTTTGCGCTCTTCATCCATTCTTCCCCGCAGCTCATCCTTGATGATTCTGTGAATCTGCAGATCCGGGTAACGGCGGATTGGAGAAGTAAAATGGCAGTAATATTTGGCAGCCAGTCCAAAATGCCCACTGCAGTCCGTCGTATATTTCGCCTGCTGCATCGTGCGAAGCGTCATACGGCTGATGAGAGGTTCCTCCGGCTGGCCTTCGATACCTCGAAGCAGCTTCTGAATCTCTTTTGGAGAAATCTTTTCTTTGGCCTTCTGTACCTCAAAACCCTGATTATGAAGGAATGTCAGAAGTCCCTCGATTTTCTCCGGATCAGGCTCCTCATGAGTACGATAGACAAACGGTATTTTCTTCTTATAAAATTCCTGCGCGACCGTCTCATTGGCAAGAAGCATAAAATCTTCAATCAGACGCGTTGCCACATTCTGCTCGTAAGGACGGATATCGACCGGTTTTCCCTGGCTGTTTAATATCACCTTGCATTCCGGGAAGTCAAAATCAATCGAACCTCTGCGCTTTCTCCGTTTGCGAAGCTGCGCGGACAGCTCTGCCATCAGATCAAACATGGGTACCAGTTTTTTATAACGCATCAGGACATCTTCATCTGTGCGCTCAATAATCTTTTTGACATTTGTATAAGTCATACGCTCATTCACACAGATGACTGTCTCCGCAATCTGATGATGAATCACCTTTCCCTTGCTGTCAATATCCATCAGACAGCTCAATGCCAGACGGTCTTCCCCCTGATTTAGGGAACAAATGCCATTTGACAGGCGTTTCGGCAGCATCGGAATCACACGATCCACCAGATACACACTCGTTCCTCGCTTGAGAGCCTCTCTGTCCATCGCACTTCCTGCCTGCACATAATTGCTGACATCCGCAATATGGACACCCAGATGATAAACCTCTCCCTCCTTTGTCAGAGAAATTCCATCATCAAGATCCTTCGCATCCTCCCCGTCAATCGTCACTACAGTCCAGTCTCGGATATCCATTCTTCCCTGGAAATCGCCCTCAATCAGCGCATCCTTCACCCGCTCTGCCTGCTTCTTTACTTTTTCCGGAAATTCCGTTGGAAGCCCATGTGATTTGGCGATAGCGAGGATATCCGTTCCCGGCTCACTTTCTTTTCCGAGAATCTCGGTAATTCTTCCCTCCGGATTGCGATTCTTGCTGCCATAATCGATAATCTCTGCTACTACTTTATCTCCCGTAGAAGCTCCCATTGAATACTCCTTCGGAATAAACACATCTTTGGAAAACCGAGGATTGTCCGACAGTACGAACCCAAAGGAATTACTTCTCTGATAGCTTCCGATGACCTCTTTCATGCCATGCTCCAGAATTTTCACAACCGTACCTTCCTGACGTTTACCGCTCTTATCCGGGAAAATAATGATCTGCACCTGATCCTGATCCATCGCACCATGTGTCTGTGATTCTGGGATAAAGATATCTTCCTCCCGTCCCTCAATCACAACAAAACCAAAGCCTTTGAGATTACCGACAAATGTACCTGTGGCATATTCTTCCCCGTAATGCAGTTTCCTTACGGACTCCTCTTTGGGCACATCTGCCCATTTTTTCTTTTTTCCCACCTTCTTGCCAGACTTTTTATCTTTTCCCGTAATTGCCTCGGCAAGTCTCTGGAAACGTTTTTTATTGATCTTTTTTTGTTCTGCCTTGCTGATTTTTTTCTTTTTTCCCACAATTCTCTCCTATTATCAAGATAAAAAGCACCCTTGTTCACATACAAGAGTGCTTCGTCTTTCCTAAAAATTCATGTTCAAAACTGCAGCTAATACAAAAAATAAAACCGCCATAATCTTGGTAGCCTTTACAAGAGCGCCTTCCATAGAACGGCCTTTATTTTTACCCCAGTATGTATCTGCAGCACCTGCAATGGCACCCAGCCCCTGCTGTTTACCTTCCTGCATCAGTACTACAACTGTTAACGCTATACAATCAATAGCAAAAATAACTGTCAACACAATTCTTAAAATTTCCATGCTCTGATCACACCTCCTAATTAACCGAACTTAATTGTAACATAGCCCAAATAGTAATTCAACCTTTATTTCCTGTTTTTTAAAGCATTTTTATGTATGCAGTTACTGTTCACAGTAACTGTATGCCTTCTTTGACGCTTTCTTTTGCATCAAAAAAGGCATCTGTCTTTATTTGCTTACTTCCTGATTGAGAAAGGGATGGTCATAGCTTGCCATTTTCCCCAGATAGTCTTCGATTCGAAGCAGCTGATTATACTTGGCATTGCGATCCGAGCGGCAAGGCGCTCCTGTCTTAATCTGCCCAGCACCTGTCGCCACAGCCAGATCTGCAATAAAAGAATCCTCCGTCTCACCGGAACGATGGGAAATCACAGCTTTATACCCTGCCTTTTGCGCCATCTCCACGGCATCAAGCGCTTCTGAAAGCGTGCCAATCTGGTTTACTTTTACAAGAATCGCATTGGCGGTCTGCAGCTTAATGCCGCAGCGAAGCCGTTTGCTGTTTGTCACAAACAGATCATCTCCTACCAGCTGCACTCTGCTGCCAAGCGTCTGCGTCAATATTTTCCAGCCTTCCCAATCATCCTCATGAAGTCCGTCCTCAATAGAAACAATTGGGTATTTTTCTACCAGATTCTCATAGTACTCTACCATCTCCTGACAGCTTCTGGTGATTTCTTTTCCTGCCATCTGACTTTCTCCCGGAAAATAATACACATTTCGGCTCTCGTCATACAATTCGCTGGCCGCCGCGTCAATCGCAATGCACACCTGTTCTCCCGGATGATATCCTGCACGCTCAATCGCCTCCACCATCAAAGACAATACCTCCTCAGCCGACGCCAGATCCGGCGCAAATCCACCTTCATCTCCCACAGCCGTAGACAATTTGCGCTCCCGCAGTGTAATCTTCAGAAACTGATAAATTTCCACACAGATGCGAAGGCCATCATGAAAGCTCTGTGCGCCTACCGGCATGATCATAAACTCCTGCAGATCGACCGTATTATCTGCATGTACTCCGCCATTTAAAATATTCATCATTGGAACCGGCATGCGGCGTGCATGACATCCGCCGATATACTGATAAAGCGGAATCTTCAAAGCTTGTGCCGCAGCTCTTGCCACCGCCATCGACACGCCAAGCATCGCATTCGCTCCCACATTACTCTTATTGTCCGTACCATCTGCCTCCAGAAGCAGAAAGTCAATATATGACTGATCGAGTGCATTTTCTCCAAGAATCGCATCTGCCAGCTTCGTGTTGACATTGCTGACGGCTTTCTCCACGCCAAGTCCTACGTATTCCTGTTTATTTCCATCCCGTATCTCTACTGCTTCAAATTTTCCCGTTGACGCACCAGAAGGAACCATGGCACGGCCTGTACAGCCATTTACCGCCACAATTCCTTCTCCTACTGTCACTTCAACCTCCACGGTGGGATTTCCTCTCGAATCCAGCACCTGTCTGGCGTGCACTTTTCTGATGGGTAAATATCGGTACATAACACACCTCCTGATCTTGATGGAGATAGTATGTCACCTTTTTTTATTCTTATACCTGTGAAAAGACAATCATTACTTTAAACAGATCACCGTCCAGATAAACCTGAAACTCACCTTTCTGCAATTCGGTCAGACTTTTGGCAATCGATAAGCCAAGTCCGCTTCCCTCTGTACTTCTCGAACCATCGCCGCGGATAAAACGCTCGGTCAGCTCATCTGCGGAAATATTCAAAGGCTCCGCTGAAATGTTTTTTAAAGAAAACGAGACCTTTCCATCCCGCTTTTTTAAATCGACATAAACTCTTGTTCCCTCCATGGCATATTTTGCCGTGTTATTAAAAATATTTGCAAGCACACGCCACATGCGCCGCCCGTCCGCATAAATCATGACAGGTTCCTCGGGAAGATTCAACATCAGCTTCAGATTTTTTTCTTCCATTTTTTCCTGAAATTCCCCAATCACCTGATGCAGCATTTCCACAAGATTCAGATTCGTCATCTCCAGCGTGATATTTCCCGTGCTTGCTTTCGACGCCTCCACCACATCCTCCGTGAGAATCTTCAATCTCTGTGCCTTGGCATCCAGAATATCCAGATACCCGACAATCTTCGGGTCTGACAGATTTTCCCGCTTCAAAAGATCAACATAATTGATAATAGAAGTAAGCGGAGTCTTGATATCGTGTGATACGTTCGTGATCAATTCTGTCTTCATGCGCTCATTTTTCAGACTGTTTTCCACAGCCGCATCCAACCCGGCACCGATGCTGTTGATCGCTTCTGCAACTGTTTTCTGCTCTCCGATGAGCTTCTCGCACGGAATCTTATAATGAAGATCTCCGTCTGTAATCTTTTTCAGTCCCTCCAGAATTTCCTTCTGTCCGTTTACTCTTCGTACAAAATACCAGAAAGCAATGCCATCCAGAGCTAACAGCAGCAACAGACAGAAGAAAGATCCTCCTCCAAAAGATGCCGATACAAGAAACATCTGTGCCACAAGAAACGCGCCAAACAGGGAAACCATCTTCAGCGTTCTTCCATGCTGCACATCACTCCCTGCCTGTTCCAGAAATACTCTTGCCCGTCTCCACGCTTTCTTAACGAATCGCCAGAACCAGAGCAAAAAGCTGTTTTTCCAAAGCGTCTTTCCCTTGATTCTTCGCACAAGGCTCAGATAGCCAAGAAGAAACATCGCACAGCTTCCAAGCGCAAACACCACAACGGATGCATACAGAGCAAAGGCTGGAAAAAGTCCTCTGCTGTAATTTTCCCACACAGCAACCGGCACACACAAAAGCAAACACTCAAGAAACAGCAGACCACCAGCTGCAATTTCCGTAAAAATCCGGTCAAACCAGATCAAATGCAGTTCTCCGTCTCCTTCTTTTCGTCCGGCTCCAGGTGTGAGAATCGCAAGCCCTGCCAGCCACAGCACCAGACAGACACACATCACAACAATCACCGGAATCAGCCAGCTCGAATATTTTTCATAATTGCGGCTTCGAATAGCCAGTTCATCTTCAATCGGATACGTGGTGTCCACACCGACTGCAAAAATGCAATCCGTAAGTCCCTCCGGAGCCGTCCTCCTAACAAAGTCCTGCCATTCCCGCAAATCGGTGTTCATCGTTGTCTCACATTGGGAAAGTTTTGGTTTGACGATCACATAAGCACCCGTTTCCCGGATAGCTGCCAGCGCAGCCTGGTGTGTTTTGTAAGAAGCATAGTCTTCCTTATTTGTATAAACTTTCCTGTTTTTCTGATCTACATACAGATACGTCAGATTTGTATTTCCCTCTGTATATTGTTCCAGTTTGCTGCTAAAAACCGCATTGGACATCTCCTGCAGTGCAAGATCCAGCGCCTGATAGGCTTCCTGCAGTCTTCCGTTCCAATTCGGATTTTTATTCACAACATCCAGAATACTGTCTGCACCATCCGGTGCGTATTTTTCCTGAATGCTTTCCCCATAAAATGACCAGATACTGACATAGACAATCTCCCCTTTTTTATTTGCCACGCCCTGCAGTCCGTAAGTGTTTCCTTCCTCATAAGTTCTATACTGAATACGATCGCGGATATTAAAAATCGTAGCATCTTCGTCTCCATAGGACTTGTCCACTATAAATTTTAAGGATTTTTTGTCAATCAGATTCAAAAATTCCTGCGCATAGTAATAATCATAAGTTCCATCCGCCTTCTTGCACACAAGGATATTTTCGGCATTGTCATAGGAATCGTAACCTGCCGCCCAGTCTTTCAGATCAGACATCCGGTACGCAAGACCGGAAGTATTTTTATAAGTATATTCCTTTCCCTCATATACCTCCTGCAGATCCAGAAGACGGGAACTTCCATCTTCATTTTTTGTCTTCGTCCACTGCTGATATTGGATTCCATATAAAATATCTGCCGACATCTCGTGAATCTGCTGTGCAAAACCTTCTGTCTCTGCATTCAGCTTCTCTTTTACATCTGCCGGAAGATTTCCCCGGTTATATTGGTCAATCAAAAATATTCCGCATACCAGAGCTGCCGTCAGTAAGATATGTTCCAATGCAATCCATAAAATTTTTACCCAATTACGCCTGTACCATCTTTCTTTCATGCCTTACTCCCTTCTGAAGCTTTCCACCTTGTAGCCCACACCCCAGACCACCTTCAGATAACGGGGATCTTTTGGATTGATCTCAATCTTCTCCCGAATATGGCGGATATGAACAGCCACCGTATTGTCCACACCAATCGCATTTTCATTCCAGACATTTTCATAAATCTGATTGATGGAAAATACTCTTCCCTGATTTTTTACCAGCAAAAGTAAAATGTCATATTCAATCGGTGTAAGTTTTACCAGCTCCCCGTCTACACGTACCTCTTTGCGCTCATCATCCATACTCAGTCCTCCTGCTGTATACACATGACTGTTTTTTTCCTGCACCATTGCACCAAGCTGTGTATATCTGCGAAGCTGCGACTTGACTCTTGCCACCAGCTCCAGAGGATTAAACGGTTTCGTTACATAATCGTCTGCTCCTACATTCAGCCCGAGAATCTTGTCCGCGTCCTCCGATTTGGCAGATAAAATAATAATGGGTAGAGGATTTTTCTTTCGGATCTGAAGTGTAGCCCGAATGCCGTCAAGCTTTGGCATCATGACATCAATCACCAGAAGATCCACATGGTTTTCTGAAAGTACTTTTAAAGCCTCCTCACCGTCATAAGCTTTTAGTACGTGGTAGCCCTCCTGTGTCAGATAGATTTCTATTGCCTCCACAATTTCTTTATCGTCATCGCAAACTAAAATGTCTGCCATGTTTCTCACCTCCTCTGTAAACATAGAATAACAAAAACTTTTTAAGATGACAGAACGTAATTCTTAATACTTTCTTAGGATTTCACTTTCGTTACAAAAGGCGAAGAACAAAATGCTCTTCGCCTTATACCTTACTTCAATTTTCTATTTTTTTCAACAATTCCCATGTCTTTTCACAACAGCATGTTTCTGAGAGAGATCATCCAGCAGACGATGATATCCTTCCAGAACAATCACACCATTTTCATGGATGGATTTTGCACCCACACAGCGAACAGCCACATCTCCGAGTTCCGGATGATTCCATATATATTCCAGCTCGACAATTTTATCTGTTGTCATCATGGTTTCCGCTCTGTTCTGCACATATGCAGTATACTCCTGATGGATTCTTCCATGCCAATACTCATAATATTCTTCTGGAGTCAGATTTTCTTTAACACCAAGAATCTGCTTCATCTTTTCATCTACAATCAGTGATTTTTCTCCCGTGTTTCTATTAATCTTAATAATCCAAAGTCCCAGCGATACGTTGAAGAGAATATCGGCATTGATCTTATTCCTCTTTAGCCTGGAAAAAGGCTGTCCATCTATTTCTGTTCTTTGCAGTTCTGCCTGAATACGACGTCCAGTTATTACAGCCGCCTTCTCAAGAAGACTCCAGTCATCATGAATTTTTTCCACATTGTCAAGACAATAGAACCCATACAGTTTTCCCTCTACCCAGATTGCTGACAGCAAACTGTTTTTGATGTTCTGCATCTGTATTTGTTTCCATAAAGTCAAATGATTCTTTTTATATTCCTCTGTACTCTCCACAAACACTATATTGTGTGCTTTTAACTGTTCAATCCATACCTGCATTTTACTGCACAGTACTACAGATAAATGTGCCGGTTTTCCCATAACACCTACTGCACAGGTCGCATCTTCCACCACCCACATATCCATGGCTTCTTTATATGTATACAACAAAACACGATCTGCCCTGTATGTTCTCTTGAGAAATTCAAGTATATTTTTATAAAAAGAAGAAATATCGCATTCAGCAAAAGAAAGTTGATACATCTCTTCCGCCAGTCTTCCAACTTCCAGCTCTTTCTTCATTTCCTGATAAACCCGGTTGTTTTCTCGCATTAAGTCTCTTCCAATAATCAACTCCGTTTTTCTGTTATTCCATTTCACAGTCTTTTCCTGAAAAATCATTCTGCCATTGGATTTTTCCCACAAATGATACTGGAAACGGCATTCCAGATGACCCGATTTGGTAGTTTTACATCCTTTGCAGGGTTGCTTTGCGTTCACAAACAGATTGTAGCATTTCTTTCCTTCATAATCATAAATTCCCGTTTCTCTTTTGGCTGCCGCATTTATATAACACACTTCTCTGCTCTCCTTGTCCACAAGCCAGATCAAAATATTCAGATTATCGAGAATCTGTTGATAACAGACACTGTTTTCAACCTCCGGATTCGGCACTTTGCCCAGTTCTTTCATACTTTGGCGAATATTTATTACTTTCTGATGATATGCCGCATCTTCCATCAGATATTCTCTCTCAAAGCAATCTCCCGGAATCGGCCTGCCAAAAAAGAAGCCCTGAATCAATTCCGGATACAATTGTCCCAGACAATTCAGTTCTTCCTCCATCTCAACCCCTTCACAGCACACACGGATATGCACACTATGAGCCAATTCAAGCACATTGCTCAACAGGCGAAAATTGTAAGCATTCTTTTGAATTCCGCTGACAAAACATTTGTCAATCTTAATCTCATCAATATCAAGATTTTTCAGATACTCCAAAGAAGAATAACCGGTTCCAAAATCATCTACAGAAATACGGATACCATTGTCTCTCCACTGATGGAAAATATTGTTATAATAATGAAAATTCTGCAGATGTATGCTTTCTGTAATCTCAAGAGATAAAGCGGAACCAGGAAGCCCTGATTTCCACAGTGCCTCATTTACATCCGCTACGATCGATGGCTCCTGCAGCTGTATATACGACATGTTCACACTAATGTGAAACCCCACATTCCATTTTCTCCATCTTGCACATTGAACCAAAGCCTTCTCCAACACCCATTTTCCCACAGGAACGATCATACCCGTATCTTCAAGAATCGGAATAAATACCGCCGGGGATAAAAATCCATGCTTTTCAGACGTAAAACGAAGCAATGCTTCTGCCCCATAGACTGAAAAATCTCCTATTCGCACCTGTGGCTGATAATACAGTTCAAAACCTTCAAAACCATGTTCCACACTTTTTTTCAGTTCTTCCTGAATTTCAATGCGATACAAATTTGCTTCGTAATCCTCTGAAGAGAAGAACTCCATGCGATTTCTTCCATTTTGTTTTGCCCGTTCGAGCGCACTTTCCGCATACTGCATCAAAACAGAACTGTCCGATATCTGCTCGATAGGATAAGATACTACTCCGGCAGACAACGTACACTGCCCCTCCATCTGTACCTGGATATTCTGGAAATATTTTTCTGTTTCTCTTGCATTAAATCCACCCAAATCTATGCCAAACTGGTCACCATCCAAACGATATACCTGAATCAGCGACTTATTGCAGGCTTTCTCCAGTATTTCCCCCATATATTTCAGAAGACGATTTCCATAGGCACGTCCCATCCTCTGGTTGATGTCCTTGAAGTTATCAATCCCTATGATCATTAAATGACCACGGCGACCTTTAAACAGGCGCTTCGTCATATTTTCCAGCAATTTGCTGTAATTCATAAGTCCTGTCAGCAAATCGATTTTATCAGCCAGTACCGTATTCGAAAAACGTCCCAATGCAATATCCGGATTTCCAGCCTTATCCAGCTGAACACTGCCTCTGCAGTTGATCCAGTAACGTTCCCCCTTCTGGTCAATCGCTCTGCAGTCAAAGTCAAATTTATCCCGTTCCCCGGAACGAATGTCCGATATCACATGCTTCACGTACTCCTGATCATTTTCACTGACTACAGACAAAAAAGACTGTACTGAATAAACACTGACTCCATTTTGAATGAAAGAAAATTCTCCTGTTGTATGGTTTGCCAGAGAAATCTCTCCATTTTTAATATTCCACAGAAAAAGTACATCATCCGTCGACTCATTTAAAGTCTTGAGCATTTCATAATATTGCTTTTGCTGTTCTTCCCTTTCCTGCTCCCGTCCCAATTCAAATAACATATGATTAAATGCCTCTGAAAGTTCTCCCATATATGTTATACAGGAAGAACATTCTCCCGAAGCAATCTGCTTCATTTTCCAGACCAGGTGATTAAAATTGGCATGCAGATTTTTCAAATTATAGCAAAACGTATTTTCTTCGGGAGGAAGAGGAACATCCAGATTTCCTCTGGAAAGTTCAGATGAATACGCTTTCATCTCTTCAACATTTTTCTGAAGCACCTGGAGTCCTTCTCCCAGTCTTCGATACTCATCATCCAGTTCCTGCAGATTTATTTTTTTGATATGTGTATCATATAAAATACTCTTTAAATACTCAAAAAGCAAATCACAGTTTCTATTGCTCATAATACTCCTACTTATCTTTTTCTGCACAAAATCTGCAAACACGGTCGCCTGTTGCCCAACAGTCAATCTCTATGACGTTATACGTACATTCATAGTACTTTGATAAAATTCCAGAAATAAATCCCTCATCATAATTACAGACAGCTTCCCCTAAAACAGGAAGTCCCGAACAGTCTGCATCCTCCGATACCGTCAGAACCATCGTTCCTGTCTGATCGTCAAATTTTTCAATGCGTAAAATTCCAATTTTCAAATCCTGCATTTTTTCCTGAAGCTGCAGCACAAACTCATTGACCGGAAGAAAGAGATTCAACATTTTTTCTGCAAAAAATGTACCTGCGCGTTTTCCTGCATTTCGAAAAATCTCTTTTTGCTTTTCTGCACCAAACTCTTCTTCCAGCTGCTCTTTTAAAGAATATTCCAGCAGACGATACACCATAACCGGGATTTCACTTCCCAGATTGCAGCGTCCCTCTTCCGAAAAATTCAGATAATCCATCAAGGATAATTTCTTATCACATTCAAAAAAAATGTTCTTTTCCATACTTTCTTCACCTCTTCCCATAAAATCGTACATTTACATAAGATTATACCATTTTCGAGGTATTTTGCAATCTGAAATTAAGGGGGAAAGGTTTCCATGTACGGGTTTTCCCGGACATAGGAACCTTTCCCCCTTGTCCTTATTTTACGGTCACAGTCACGGTCTTTCTGATACCGTTCTGTGTATAAACATAAATCTTACAGCTGCCAGTACCTTTGGCATTGATCTGTCCGGATTTGCTGACCGTTGCCACATACGGGTTGCTGGTCGCATAGCGGACCTTCGCGCTGTGAACCTTCACACTGCGTTTTGCAGGCACCTGTACAGTTGCCTTGAGTGTCTGCATCTTGCCTTTCTTTAGAGAAATTGCAGTCTGCTTCACGGTAATGCCAGTCGGATTACCATACTTGCTGCTGGTCGTTGTTGCATGGATGCAGGCAGACTTGGCAATGCGAACCTTCTTACCTCCAACCAGCTTGTAAGCATCCACATAGTATTTGTAATAAGTATTCGCTTTCAGGGACGATTTTGTCCAAGAAAGGGTACTTTCACCGTTAATCGTCTTCAAGAGCTTCGCTGACTTGCCGCAGGCAGCCCCGTAGATACGGTAGCCGTCCGCACCGGAAACTTTATTCCACGCAATCTTCTGTGCTGTTGACGTAGATTTCTTGACCTGAGGGATCAGAACCTTCGGAATCACTTTCTCTGTTTTCTGATAGAAATCGGTTATCTTCACTTGTGCCGTTATCTTGCTAAAACGTGAATCTTTTGGTGTAAAGGTCATCGTGAAGGTTTTTCCGGCCTTATATTCGTCAAGCGTAGGGATATGTGTTCCGTCGTTAAAGCTCCAGGTTCCGTTTCCAGTCTGTCCGCTTAACGATGCTTCTCTAAGAGTCTGCCCGTGAGTCATCTTCACGGTCGTCGGCGCAGTGACTTTTGCTGCGAAAAAGTTACCGCCATTGAAATTCGTTTCATAGATCAGTTTCGACATCTGGATATCGATGAAGTTCAGCATCACCATTCCCGTTCTTTGATTGTTAAAATACTTACTTCCGTCACCATTATACAACCATGGATTGACATGCCGCGTCTGGTCAAGCGGAACATCCAAACCGGAATCGGATACACAACTCGTATAATTAAAGACCCATGCACTATTGTCTTTTTCTGACATTTGTTTCAATGTTCCTTCTATGAACTTTTCTTTCTCGTCCCAACGTTCCTTGTAGGCATCCTGCACATAGACAGACGTATTACCCATCTGATATATTCTTTCCGCATAATATCTGGAATCACTATAGTTATAGCTATCCCAGTTGGTAAGATCTATTCCGAAGTATTGTTCACTCAAACCATCTGCCTCATAATTATAGCCGTCAAGCGAGTATCTTCTCATAAACACGATCTTACCACGTGCTTCTCCCATAGTCGGAATTTCATCGCCTGTCCAGACACAATCCATATGACCTTTGATAAAGCTTCCGACAGACTTTGCCAGCCCTAATTCTGACCCGCCATCCGCCTTGATCAGCAGGATAATTGATTCCGAAGGATGTTTTTTCAAAAATCTGACACTGTCATCCAAGATTGACTGCAAATAAAGCTTGCTGCCATCACGATCATAGCATGGTGCAAACATGCTGCCGTGAACGATCCTTACACCTGCCGGACTCGTATCATCTTTATCAGCGTTACAGCGTACATCAAAGCTGCGAGCCCCGACATTGAGCTGCTCACCATAATAATATTTCTGGCAGGTAGAAATGGATGCCTGTGCGGAAGCATCCCAGAATACCCCAGCCGTTCCCGTATCATGAGTACCCGGAATATTCACAGAAGACAGCAGGGCATCATCCGGGATATCCTTCATCCAATCATCGGCGTAATTGAAATTTACCGGATTATCCGTTCCCGCAAATGCATCGATTGTAAAATGTGCAAGCTCTACATATGTAGTCTTATCTTCATCCTCATTCAGCACATAAGCTTTTCCATCCCATTGTACGAGCGTTCCCGAACTTTTTGGTTCCTCTTCATTCTCCTCTTTCTTCTTTTTCACTTCATATTTATAACCTATGAATTTTCCGGTTTTCGCATTCTGTATCGTGTAGCTTCCGTCATTCTGCCTGAAAAATCTCCAAAGCTGGCTTGTATTGTAATTACCATTTTTAGATTGACGATCCCACAGATGAATATTGGGAGTACCTTCTGATGCACCTTCATTTTCTACGTCCCACACTTTATCGTAGATATTATTTTCACCGTCGGTACAGTAAGCCATCTCATAAGCTGAGTAATACGAATTCCATTTCAAAAGAATTTTACTGTTGGTTCCCATTCTGTAAAAATGAAGATGCGTATAAAGAGCAGGAATATCGTCGACAGCGGTGACACATTCAAGCGTTCCCGGCTTGAACAGCGAAATAAAAGTGCCGTCCTCTTTTCCAGATCCATCCTCTTTATCTTTAATCAGATCCTCTACTTCACCGCCCTGCTTTGGAACGACTGCTTTTGTAATGATCCATTTCTCACGAGATCCCTGCTCGGTCTGAATGATCTTATCTTCATAGCTCGGGTTTCCGCTTTTGTCAGTATCCTCATATCCCATCCACAATTCGCTGTTTCTATTCTGAATATAATAAAGTTCATTACCATATTGATCTGTACCCGCAGAATAGAAGGCAAACTGGCGATGATTGTTACCTTTGAGTTCACTGTCTCTATCTTCCCAAAGATGAAGCTTCGCACCTGACTTCTTGCTCTTATCATCAATATCAACAAATCTGTCCGTACCATTATCCTTTATATGCTTGATTCCATAATATCCATCATCAATCTTATTACCGTTCTTGTCCGTCACATCATACAGCTTAAAATAACAGTTGCTGCCGGAATAATCATCCAGATGAATGACGTTGCTTTTTTCCGCACTGCCATTGGCATTCCACCTGTAATCAGTATTTTTTGCAAGTGTTATAAACAGCAGCTCTCCCGTAGGCATACTGATTCCACCGCTACCCACAAGCTCCTGTTCACCTTCCTCGGAATCCTCAATGATTATATCACTGTCATTCGAGGACGTTTCTTCAATCTCTACCTCATTTTCTGCTGTTGTGCTGCTCTCATCGGCATCCGTATTTCCGTCGGACTGTTCATCGCTCTCATCAACAGCAATGTCTCCATCGCTCTGACTTCCCGATTCGTCTGTCAAAAGTTCTTCTGTTTTTGTCTCTGCCATACACACGGACACATTTCCAAGGCATAACAAAAGTGTCAGAAGCAATGCCAGAAGCCTCTTTGCCTTATACATATACATACCTCCTTCTTTTGGCTGCTTTGCATATTTATACAGATTCATGATTTAACTTCGCTACAGCCAATAAAATATTATGTTGGTTTTAAATATAACACTTCTTTTGATGTTTTTCAACAAAGATTCGACCAAAAGACATTGAATTCTATAATTTAACATAAATTATCCGACAAAAAGGTTTTTTATCTGTCTATTTCCCAAAATAAAGCATCCTTGCTGTTTCAGCATCACTGCTGTTTTGAACATATTTTATCTCTGAAATATCAAACAAAATGCACCCGCAGTGCCCCCTGAATGTTGGAAAGCATATCACTTTCAGATAAGTATCGATTTCCGGACTGTAGTCCATCATCTCCAGACTTTCCCCATAAAGAGTTGCCCGCTCGTAACTTCGCAGCCACTTGGAATCCATATTGGAAAACAGGCTTCCAAACGAACGACCGATCAACTGCTCCAACGGCAGCTTTTCAAGTTTCGCAAGCGCAGGATTTCCATACCGAAAGATCCAGTCCACAGCGCGCTTCTCCTCATCAAAGATCATCTCAATATCTGCGAATGCAAAAGGCAGATGATCAAAACTACTGTAATACCTGCGATATTCTTCCTCCGTTACAGGACAATCGTCTTTGATAAAACTACTGACAATACGCTTCTGCTTTGATCGGAACTGAGCAATTAAAAGTTTCTTCTTTCGGATTGTGTAATCCAGTGAATCGCCATTGATCAGATTTACTTTGTCCGTGATATCATGGATTGCCATTGCCGATACAAGACATCCGCGATGCACCTGAATAAATTCATCCCCCAGCAATTCCCTGAGTGAACAAAGGCTGCTCCATGTTTCGTATATTTTATTTCCGGCCACATGAATTTCAGCTTTATCTCTTCTCATGATAATGTAAAGGATCGAATCGGTATTCAGTTCAATCTTTTTCTTTTTAGAGAAAATGGTTATGTATTTTGTTTTCTTCAAATAAGGCGCCTCCCCTATCCATTATGTATACAAATATCATTGTATCACGATTTTGTTGTAAAGGACAGGGGACAGGTTTCTGTCCGAAAGATATACGCATCTCTATCAATTCTGTTTGTCGAGTTGTATGGGCACCACTTTCCCGGTCAACGGAACACTTCCCAACGGCAAAGTTTTCGGGTCGCCTACTTCCGGAGTTTTTCCACATGACCTGCACTCGCCCGGGAGGGATACCACCGCCTAGGCATGTCGATTTTCTTGCTTTTTCTGCGCCGCTTATGGATTGCTCTTGCCGCGAACTCGCGCTTTGCGCTCAAACAGTGCGTCGCGAGCAATCGCTATGCTCGAAAAATCTGCGAAAATTTCTCCAAATGCCTGTGCGGTGGTATCCCTCCCGGACGAGCACGGTCATGCGGAAAACTCCTGCGTTTTCGTAAACGATGCAGATTTTGAAAAGTAGAACAGACAATTTGCACAGAACCATCACCTTCCGAAATCAAAGTGCAGATCTCTCCGCTTGATGCGGAAAGTCCTCCCTGTGCAAATGGCTGTTCGTCATCGCAGCGTTCCTATCTGCAGCAGTGTTTTGCCCATGCAGCCAGTCCTGCTCCATGCATGAATTCTCCGGATGCAATCATATGTTTCAGTTCTTCTACCGGGATTTCCTCCCGATTCAGAACTTCCGCCTCATCCAGACTGGTATCTGTGTGCTCTGCACATACTGCCTCAAACAGATAAATTTTTTCGTTTGTAGATCCAAAAGAAGGATAAAAAGCACCAAGTGAAATCAATTGTTCCGCCTGATATCCCGTTTCCTCCAGTAATTCCCGTTGTGCTGCTTCTTCTGGTGTCTCTCCCGGATCAATCAGCCCTCCCGGCAATTCTCTCTGCCAGGAACGAATCGGATAACGATATTCTTTCAAATGGATGCTCACACATACTTACTCCTCCTTCCAATCTATAATTGCTGACCATTATTTTTAATTACATCGCGATACCAGTATGCAGAATCCTTTAAGATTCGCTCCTGAGTCTTGTAATCTACATAAACCAGACCAAAACGCTCCGAATATCCCTTTGCCCACTCAAAATTGTCCATCAGCGACCACTGAAAATATCCTCGCAGATCAATCTCTCCTGCTGCACGTTTCAGCTCATGAAGATATCTTGCCAGAAAATCAATTCTGTTTGGATCATGCACTTTGCCGTCCAGGGAAACCACGTCATGACAGGACATACCATTCTCCGTAATATACATCGGTTTCTGGTAACGTTCATACAAAAACTTCGGTCCCCAGTACAGACATTCCGGTGTCACCGGCCAGTCAATGGCAGTCTTTGGAAATCCCTCGTATCTCTTTACTTCTTCCGGCTTTCCGTCTGCTCCCATACGGATACATCTTCCGTTGTAAATGTTCTGTCCGTATACATCAATCGGCTCGGAGATCAGTTTCATATCTTCTTCTGTAATCTTCGGAAGATATTTCTCATAGCGAACAAGAGCTTCCTCCGGATAATGACCAAGAAGAACCGGATCAGACCACCAGGAAATGTTCCAAGTCCAGTTGCGGTCATCCGGCTGCAGTGCAAACTGTGCCTGTCTTGCCGCCTCGATATCTTCTGCAGTTTCTGTTTCCGGATAACACATACCACAAGTCGGAGCATATCCAATCGTCAACGGCTGTTTTCCATACTGACGAAGCATCTGTACGGCTCTTCCATGCGCTTTCAGTGCATTGTGAGACATCTCAAATGTATCTCTTAACGGAACACGAAGTCCCGGTGCGTGTTCTCCAGTCAGAAAGCCCAGTCCCACAAAGCACTGCGGCTCATTCAGTGTAAAATAATGTGTCACTCTGTCGCTGAAACGCTCTGCAATCAACTTCGCATACTCGCCAAACCATTCTACAATCTGCGGATTCATCCATCCGCCGCGCTTATAAATTTCATACGGAAGTTCCCAGTGAAACAGTGTGATATATGGCTCGATTCCATTTTCCAGAAGTTCATCAATCAATGCATTGTAAAATGCAATTCCCTTTTCATTGACGCGGCCAAATCCATCCGGCAGCACACGTGACCAGTCAATCGAAAAACGGTAGGCTTTCAGGCCGATTTCCTTCATGATTTTTACATCCTCGCGATATCTGTGGTAATGGTCACAAGCCACTTCTCCTGTATGCCTTTCAAATACATATCCCGGTTCTCTCGTGCAGACATCCCAGATATGCTCTCCTTTTCCTTCTCCAGTTACCGCGCCCTCAATCTGATATGCACTTGTCGCAGCGCCCCACACAAAATCCTCTCGAAATCCCATAGTAAATTTCCTCCTATATTTATAAAATAATCCTTGACATCTGTCAAAAGAATGTCCTATTTTTACTTCATAGATATTTCCTGTCAAATGGAAATAATTATGCTGAATATCACATCTGCATCTTCGCTAATTCCTTATAAGTTTAGATTCTATTGCGTTCTTTATATGAGTTTACATCTGTTAGAAACGCAGCCACAAAAATAGCCGGTGAATTCCAGTAAATCGTTATCTCATTTAAAGAATAAAATCCGATCTTCTCGCTCCAGCAGGCAGATTCCTCCAGGTGTGTGTCCTGGTATGTGATACACTTCCAGTGTTACTCCTCCCAGATCAAAGATATCGCCTTCCTTTACAGGAAGCAACGGAGGAAATTTCAGCTTGCGCTGTCCCACTGCATTCTGAAATTCTGGAATTTTTGTATAATTGCGGGCAAGCTCCCAATCATCCGGGTTAATCAACTGTTTCGACAAATAGAAATAATTATATAAAAAATATATTATGATGATGCCAGGGTCGAATAAACATTTTTATTTCCCTTGTCTTTAGCACCTT